>NZ_JBVHLF010000140.1:5770-10841 GCF_055559155.1 Kitasatospora sp. NPDC024654 | reverse complement strand
TGGCGCGAGGTCGAGGACCACGTCGCCCGGAAGCAGACGGCCCGCTATGACACCGCCGTCGCTCTCCTGGTCGAGCTCCGTGACGCCTGTGACCATGTCGGACGCGGCCTTCAGTTCCGGCAGCGGCTGGCCGCGCTCCGCGAGCAGTACCAGCACCTGCCCGGCCTGTTGCGCCGGCTCGACGACCGAGCACTGCGAGGCTGATGCCTGTCCGTCTCACTTGCGGGTAGGGCTCGCCGAGAGACACCGGGCCCCCGGCGGCGGCGATCCAGCTGCTGGTGTCAGTGGCCCTCGGTCCAGAACTGCTGGAGCCGCGCGATCGCCTTCGCCTTGTCCAGCTCGGCGACCTGGTCCTCGGTGAGTCCGACGCGGTTGATCAGCAGGTGGACCAGGTCTACGGGAAGCGCCTCGCGTGGTGGCTCAGGCGCGCCTCGATCGGGAAGCTCTCCTTCCAGGACACACGGCCAGAAGACATCCTCGGTCACGTCCAGCTGATCGCGGAGGATGTGCGCCCACATGCTCGCGCCGTACACGGTGCGGTCGACCGGATGCGACACCCGAGTACGCAGGATCCGCCCATCGGGGAGCCCGAACTCATACGTGATGTGGTGGGTGCCGGTGCGGCCGCGCGCGTCACGTACGCGGTCCCAGCCTTCGACCTTGCAGAACTGCTCGTGTCGTTCGCGTGTCGGCTGAGGCCAGGTCACTTCGCGACTCCGAGCAGCCAATCACGGAGCTGCGCGTCGTCGCTGAGACCGATCAACTGAACCAGGCCCCAATTGTCACGATGGTTGGGCGCGTTAAGAAGCCGGTCCTGCCAGTCCTCCGCGTACTCGCGAAGCGCGTCGATCATCTCGTCGATGGCCTCGTCGAACGTAGCGCCGTCCGCGGCGACCGGCAGGCCGGGGAGGAACACCGACCAGCCACCGCCCTCAGCGACCACCTCGGCCTTGGACGAACACAGCAGAGTGAGGGCGTGGCGCAGCCGCCCCGCGTCGACTACCGCCGCATACCCGGTGTCCCGGCGAACGGTCGCGACCCGGCCCTGCCCGGCTGCGTCCAGCAGATCCTTCAGGTGTGCGCGGGCTTCGGTGTAGCTCTCGTAGTGGACTGCTGTCATTGGGAGCCTCCTCGTCCGAGAACCAGGGTCGTCGTCTGGCAGAAGTACGTCAAGTACGTTACGTACTCGCCGGAGAGGAGTGACCGTCCGCTGCGCCGTTGGCGTCAAGCAATGCGAAAATGCCCCCGAAGCGAGCTGCTTCGAGGGCATCGTGCCTGGTCAAGGCTGGTGGCCAGGGCCGGGGTCGAACCGGCGACCTTCCGCTTTTCAGGCGGACGCTCGTACCAACTGAGCTACCTGGCCGTACTGCACCATCCCTTGCGGGACGAGCGATCCTGACGGGACTTGAACCCGCGACCTCCACCTTGACAGGGTGGCGAGCTAACCAACTGCTCCACAGGACCTCGACAGAGTCTTGCGACCCTGACTGTACTACGTCGTGCGGCACTACTTGTGTTACTGGGTACTGCGTGCCCCCAACGGGATTCGAACCCGTGCTACCGCCTTGAAAGGGCGACGTCCTGGGCCACTAGACGATGAGGGCTTGCGGCCCGCCCGGCTGTATCCAGCGGTCGGGGACGTTCAGAAGCATATGGGATCCCGGCGGGAACGCCAAAACGGGTTTCGGTCGCGGTCACGGCCGGCGGCGGAATCAGGACCAGCCGAGTTCGTGCAGCTCGTGGTCGTCGAAGCCGAAGTGGTGGGCCACCTCGTGGATCACCGTGGTGCGGACCTCGGCGATCACCAGCTCGGGGGTCTCGCACAGGCGCAGGGCCGGGCCGCGGTAGATGATGATCCGGTCGGGCAGCACCCCCGCGTACCACTCGCCGCGCTCGGTGAGCGGGGTTCCCTCGTAGAGACCGAGCAGGTCGGGGGTGGCCGGGTCGGGTTCGTCCTCGACGAAGACCGCCACGTTGTCCATCATCGCCGCCAGCTGCGGGGGGATCTGGTCGAGGGCGTCGCTGACCAGCGTCTCGAAGTCGTCCCGGCTCATGTCCACGGGGTCATTGTCGGGTCCGGGCTGAGGGAGTGCCAGGTGTGTGCCGGGGGCGCCCGGCCCGCGTCGGACGGTCGGTGGCCGGTAGGTGGCCGGGTTTCGGGTGTGCGGGCGGCCGTGACCCGGCGGCGCGCCAGGCGTTGGGCACCGGAGAACGGCCGCGCGCGAGGCGCGGCGGCCAGGGTGGGGCGGGCAGGAGAGGCGGCGGCGATGGTTCCGACGGGTGTGGCGGGGTCGGTGGGCACGAACGGGACGGCGGGCTCGGCGGGCGGTGCGCTTCGGCCGCCGACCGCGGGCGCGGCGCGTGCGGTGGCGTCCGACCGGCGGGCGGGCGGGGCGGCGCAGGCGGGGCGGGCCGAGCGGGCCGGGACGGCGGCCTTCCGTCACGTCGCGACGCGGACCGTGGTGCGCACCGCCGTGCTGGCCCTGGCCGGGCTGACCATGACCGGCTGCATGGAGGTCGGGTCGGGTGCCGACCAGCAGCCCACCGGCCAGTCCGTGGGGCTCAACCCCAGCGTGCGAGCCTCCGCGAGCGCCGGGCCACAGGCGCGCTCCGGGGCGGGCGTGCGTCCGGAGCGCGCCGGTGGAGCGCGGGGTGAGGGCGGATCAGGGGCCGGTGGTGAGGCGGCGAACGGATTGACCCCCGTCAATGACCCGAGCGTGGGCGCGTCGCCCGGGGCGGCGGCCGCGGTGTCGACCGGCGTGGTGGTCGTCCCGGCGCCGCCGGCACCGGCCGGCGGCGGGCAGCAGGGCGGGTCGGGCGGTGAGCGGGCGCCGGGCGGTGGTGCGGGCCCGGCGGGGGGCGCGGGCGGGTCGGCGGCGTCCGGCGCGCCGGGGCAGGGGGGCGGCGGTTCGTCCGCCGGCGGTGGTGGCAACGGTGGCGGGGCGGCTGGTTCGGGGGGCGCGGCGGGGGGTTCCGGGGGCGGCAAGGCCAGCCCGGGCGCCCCGGCCGCGCCGTCGGCGGCTCCCGGGCGCCCGTCCGCCTCGCCGTCGACCGCGCCCGCGCCGGTACCGTCCGTGACGGCGGGTGGCGGTGGCGGCGGTTCCGCTGCCCCGACCGGCGCTCCGGCTGCGCATTGACGATCTGGCCAGCAGGTTTGCCTGTGGACCGATGGCTCGTCTATGGTGGTAGATCGTTCGTTTGATCCATTTGCCCGGCGCCCTTTACCTCTTCACTGGCGCCCTTGGCGCGTACCGGCGATCCGTGGCTGACCGCATAGAGGCGGTTGTAAGCAGACCCCCGGACTTAGGCGCGTGCCACTTCCGGAAGGTTTTGCATGTCTCTCGTTGACGACGACCGCTTCGCCATGCCCACGAACACGCAGGACGAGGTGGCCGCCGCCGCTGACCTGTCCGTTCCGACCCAGACCGCCGAGGCTGTCGAGGCCGCCGAGGTCGAGGCGCCCGCCGAGCCCACCGTCACCTTCGGCGACCTCGGTCTGCACGACGACGTGGTGCGCGCCCTCGCCAAGCGCGGCGTGACCACCCCGTTCCCGATCCAGGCCGCCACCATCCCGGACGCGCTGGCCGGCAAGGACGTGCTCGGCCGCGGCCGGACCGGCTCGGGCAAGACCCTGAGCTTCGGCCTGCCGCTGCTCACCCGCCTCGCCGACGGCGAGCGCACCAAGCCCAAGCACCCGCGCGGCCTGATCCTGGTCCCGACCCGCGAGCTGGCCATGCAGGTCGCCGACGCGCTGGAGCCCTTCGGCTCGGTGCTCGGTCTGCGCCTCAAGGTGGTCTGCGGTGGGACCTCGATGTCCAACCAGATCTACGCGCTGGAGCGCGGCGTCGACGTGCTGGTCGCCACCCCGGGCCGGCTGCGCGACCTGATCAACCGCGGTTCCGCCAAGCTCGCCGACGTCCAGGTGGCCGTCCTCGACGAGGCCGACCAGATGGCCGACATGGGCTTCCTGCCCGAGGTCACCGAGATCCTCGACCAGGTCCCGTCGGGCGGCCAGCGGCTGCTCTTCTCCGCCACCCTGGAGAACGAGATCGACACCCTGGTCAAGCGCTACCTGAACAACCCGGTCACCCACGAGGTCGACCCGTCGGCGGGCGCGGTCACCACCATGACCCACCACATCCTCGTGGTGAAGCCGAAGGACAAGGCGCCGATCACCAACGCGATCGCCGCCCGCAAGGGCCGGACGATCATCTTCGTCCGTACCCAGATGGGTGCCGACCGGGTGGCCGAGCAGCTGATCGAGGCCGGCGTGAAGGCCGACGCGCTGCACGGTGGGATGACCCAGGGCGCCCGCACCCGGGTGCTCGGCGACTTCAAGGACGGCTACGTCAACGTGGTCGTCGCCACCGACGTCGCCGCCCGTGGCATCCACGTCGACGGCATCGACCTGGTGCTGAACGTCGACCCGGCCGGCGACCACAAGGACTACCTGCACCGCTCCGGCCGCACCGCCCGGGCCGGCCGCTCCGGCACCGTGGTCACCCTGGTGCTGCCGCACCAGCGGCGCGGCGTCTTCCGGCTGATGGAGGACGCGGGCGTGGACGCCTCGCGCCACATCCTGGACCACGCCTTCGACGCCGAGGTGGCCCGGATCACCGGTGCCCGTTCGCTGATCGAGGTCCAGGCGGAGAGCGCCTCGGGCATCGCCGGTGCGGCGGAGCGCGAGGTCGCCGAGATGACCCGCCAGCTGGAGCGGGCGCAGCGTCGGGCGAACGAGCTGCGCGAGGAGGCCGACCGGCTGGCGGCGCGGGCCGCGCGGGAGCGGGCCGAGCTGGGCATCGAGGAGGAGGCTCCGGCGGCGGAGGGTGCCGAGGGCGCGGAAGCGGCCGAGGCGGTTGCCGAGGTCGCGCCGGTGCGCGAGGTCCGGGAGGTGCGCGAGGAGCGGGCTCCGGCCTACCGGGAGCTGCGGAGCGAGCGTCCGTCCTTCGGCGGCGGTCGTGACCGTGACCGTGACCGGGACCGGGACCGGGACAACCGTGGTGGTTTCGGCGGTGGCCGGGACCGCGACGACCGTGGTGGCCGTTCGTTCGGTGACCGTCCGGCCCGCTCC
>NZ_JBVHLF010000140.1:0-5674 GCF_055559155.1 Kitasatospora sp. NPDC024654 | reverse complement strand
CTCCTTCGGCGACCGGGACCGGGACAACCGTGGTGGTTTCGGCGGTGGCCGGGACCGCGACGACCGTGGTGGCCGTTCGTTCGGTGACCGTCCGGCCCGCTCCTTCGGCGACCGGGACCGGGACAACCGTGGTGGTTTCGGCGGTGGCCGGGACCGCGACGACCGTGGTGGCCGTTCGTTCGGTGACCGTCCGGCGCGCCCCTTCGGCGACCGGGACAACCGTGGTGGCGGCAGCAGCCGGCCGTTCGCCCGTCGGGACGACCACCGCTCCGGCGGCCGTCCGCAGGGTGGCTCCTCGTACGGCGACCGGGACAGCCGTGGCGGCCGTTTCGGTGACCGCGACAGCCGTGGCGGTAGCTTCAACGGCGGCGACCGCAAGCCGCGTTGGAAGAACTGACGACCGGTAGGTCGAACCCTCGGCGGGCCCGTTCCACTTCGGTGGGGCGGGCCCGCCGCTTTCGCGCCGGCGGTTGTTCTCCGGCTGAGAACAATTCGGTGGCGGGCCGGCGCCGGGCGCGCGTACCGTCGGGCGCATGAGCAGCAGACTGCACCGGACAGCGGTGGAGAACGAGGAGATCGCCGAGCGCGGGAGCTACCGGACCCCGGGCGGCGCGCTGGTGGACGTCGCGGCGCGACTGGCCGCGGCGCGGGCGGGGACGGTCTCGTACGCGCCCGAGCGGCTCGCCGAGCTGCTGGCCGCCGAGCCGGTACCCGGGGCGGGGACGCCGGTGGTCGAGGTGACCGCGGAGGGGAGCATGTCGGCGGCCCGCCGGCTGGCCGGAGCCGGTGACGGGTCCGCCGGCCGGGTCGGGGTGCTCAACTTCGCCTCGGCGCGCAACCCCGGCGGCGGCTACCTGCGTGGCGCGAAGGCCCAGGAGGAGGACCTCTGCCGCAGCGCCCTGCTGTACCACTGCCTGCTGGCCGCCCCCGACTACTACGTGGCGCACCGGGCCTCCGCCGACCTGCGGTACAGCCATCGGGTGATCTTCAGCCCCGACGTGCCGGTGATCCGGGACGACCGCGGCGAGTTGGCGGCCGGGCTGGGGCAGGTCTCGTTCCTGACCTCGCCCGCGCCCAACGCCGGCCAGCTGCAACTGCGTTCGGACGCCCCGGTCGACCTGGCCGACGTCCTGGCCGAGCGCGCCGCCCGGGTTCTCGCGGTGGCCGCCCGGCACGGCGTCCGGCGGCTGGTGCTCGGCGCCTGGGGCTGCGGCGTCTTCCGCAACGACCCGGCCGAGGTCGCCGAGGCCTTCGCGGTGGCCCTCGGGTCCTACGGCGCGGCCTTCGAGCGCGTGGTCTTCGCCGTCTGGGACCGCGCCGAGCCCTCGGCCAACCGCACCGCCTTCGAGCGGCGGTTCACCCCCTGAGCGGTGGCGTCACCGCTTGGTGGGCACCACCGCGGAGGCCGCGGCCACCACGCCCGTGACGGCGAGCACCGACGGCCAGGCGCCGATCTTCTTCGCCAGCGGGTGCGACCCGCCGAACGCCGCCACGTACAGCCCGGTCAACGCCACCGCGGCGGTCGTCCCGCTCTGTCGCTTCCACTGGTACGCGGACGCGGCACCCGCCGCTGCCAGCACCGCACCGCCCGCCTCCCGCCGCCCGCTCCACCGCGCGACCCCGTAACCGCCGATCAGCCCGGCCGCCGCCACCGCGGTACTGATGCCCTTCGCCATGCCGCTCTCCTCAACATCCGCACACGTCTGCCTGCCCCAGGGAAACCTCCCGGGCACCCCCACGGTTCCCGCCGGCCGTTAATGGGTCGCGGTTGGGGGTGGGGTCGGCCGAGACTGGAGTGGAAGGAGGGGGACTGAGATGCGCGTTCTGCTGTCGGGCGTGGTGGGGTCGACCGCGTACGGGTTGGCGCACGCGGGGTCGGACGTCGATCGGCTGGGCGTCTTCGCGGTGCCGACCGAGGAACTGCACGGTCTGCGCCGGCCGGTGGAGTCGCGGGTGACCACGGCACCGGACCGGAGTTGGCACGAGGCGGCGAAGTGGTGCCGGTTGGCCCTGGCGGGCAATCCGACGGTCTCCGAACTGGTCTGGCTGCCCGACGAGTTGTACGAGGTCAGGACGGCCCTGGGCGACGAGCTGATCGGGCTGCGACGGGCCTTCCTGAGCGCGCCGGCGGTACGGAGCGCGTATCTCGGTTATGCCACCCAGCAGTTCAGGAAGTTGCTGAACAAGGAGCACGCGGACCCCGCGCGCCGGGCCAAGCACGCCCGGCACCTGGTCCGGCTGCTGGAGCAGGGGACCGGGCTGCACGAGACCGGCGAACTGCGGGTCGCGCTCGCCGATCCGGAACGCGTGCGCGCCGACGGGGAACGCTTCGCGCGCGACCCGGGGCCGGCGGCCGAACTGCTGGCCGCCGCCGAGCGTCGCTTCGACCGCCCGGGCGCGCTCCCGCCGGCGCCGGACGAGCCGGCGGTCGAGGACTGGCTCCGCCGGGTCCGCCGGGCCCACCTGACGGCCGTTCCGGCGCGGCACGGAAAGGCACTGGCCAAGCCCTGGGGATCACCGGGTAGGATCTCCCCGGCAGGTGCCGTACCACCTACACGGTGGTCGGCCCGGCTGCTCCGGGCCGCTAGCTCAATCGGTAGAGCTGCGGACTTTTAATCCGTAGGTTCAGGGTTCGAGCCCCTGGCGGCCCACGTACGGCGAGGGGGTTACACCCCCTCTGACCTGCAGCACAGCACCCCGGCTACTTGCCTTGGTCGGGGTGCTGCTGCGTTTTCAGGCCGTCTGCGTGAGCGATGCGTGAGCGGACTGTGGATCAGTGCCGGGTGTGGTGGTGGACCGGGCGTCCTTCGGTGATCGTGCCCGGGGGACCAGCGCGGCGGCGGCCTCGGCCCGGGCGAGCGGGTGGTCGGGCTGGGTGGTGACGGCCACCGTTCGCTCGTCCGCTCGGCGGTGATGCCGCGGGTGTTCATCACCACGAGCGTGCCCGGATGCCCGGCGTCGAAGGCGATGGCGTTGCTGCCGTGCCCTCGCCTCGGCCGGCAGGAGGGCGGTCAGCACTCCTCACCCGGCGTGGTGGCGATGGAGTGGGAGCAGATGCCTGTGAGGGCCGCCCGCCTGGCGGTAAACGCAACCTGTTTGCTTTAAGACGCCGGAGAACCTACAGTCAACTAAAGCAAACCGTTAGCTTTTGGTGCGGGTGTGCTCCGCTGCTCCCACCCCGATCCGGAAGGACGTCGATGTCAACGTCCCTGACCGCTGTCGAGCTCACGCCGCCGGAGGCGGCCCGTTGGGCCGCCCGGGCCGGGCTTCCGCTGCCCACCGACCGTCACGCGGCGGTCGCGGCCACCGCCGACCACATCCACCGCGTCGTCGCGGTCCTGCGGGAGCTGGACTTCGGGGACACCCCGCCGGCCAGTGCCTACCGCGCAGGAGGGGAGACGCACGATGCAGCCGTATGAGCTCTCCCTCGCCGCCGCCGCGGAGGCGATCCGGACCCGGCGGCTGTCCCCCGTCGAGCTGGTGGACTCGGTCCTCGGCCGCATCGAACAGGTGGAGCCGCTCCTCGACGCCTACGTCACGGTCGACGCGGAGCGGGCGCGCCGGGCGGCGCGCGCGGCCGAGCACGAGTCGGCACACGGCCGTCACCGGGGGCCCCTGCACGGCATCCCGATGGGACTCAAGGACCTGATCGACGTCGCCGACTGGGCCACCACGGCCAGCTCCCGCGTGCGCGCCGATCACCGCGCGCGGGCCGACAGCACGGTCGCCGCGCGCCTGACGGCGGCCGGTGCGATCTTGCTCGGCAAGACGCACACCCACGAGTTCGCCTACGGCCTGACCACCCCGCAGACCAGGAACGCCTGGGACCGCGGCCGGGTCGCCGGTGGCTCGAGCGGCGGGTCCGCCGTCGCCGTCGCCTCGGGCACGGCGACCTTCTCCCTGGGCACCGACACCGGCGGATCGATCCGGGTGCCCGCCGCGCTCAACGGGGTCGTCGGCCTCAAGCCGACCTACGGTCTCGTCCCCCGCCACGGCGTGACGTCCCTGTCCTGGTCGTTGGACCACGTCGGCCCGATCACCCGTACCGTCGAGGACGCGGCCCTGGTGCTGACCGCACTGACCGGGCACGACCCGCGAGACCCCGCCTCGCTGGCCACCCCCGCCGTGGACTACCGGCCGGGCGCGGGTACGGACCTGACGGGGCTGCGGATCGGCCTGCCGCGCACCTACTACTTCGACCACCTCGAGGCGGAGGTGGAGGCCGCCGTCCGCCACGCCATCGGGCAGCTGGAAGCCCTCGGCGCACGGCTCGTCGAGGTCGACATCCCGATGACCCGCTACATCCAGCCCACCCAGTGGGGACTGATGGTGCCGGAGGCCACCGCCTACCACGAGCGCACCCTGCGCACGGTGCCCGAGCTGTACCAGGCGGACGTCCGCGTCCTCCTGGAGGCCGGCGAGCTGATGACCGCCGGGGACTACCTGCGCGCCCAGCGCTCCCGGACCCTGATGCGGCGGGAATGGGCACACGTCCTGGAGACGGTCGACGCGATCGCCGCCCCGACGGTCCCGATGACGGCGTCAGCGGCCGACCAGGCGACGGTCACCTGGCCCGACGGCACGGTCGAAGGCGTCTCCGACGCTCTCGTGCGCCTCTCCGCCCCCGCCAACATCACCGGGCTGCCCGCCCTGTCCATCCCGGTCGGCCACGACTCGGCGGGCATGCCGATCGGGATGCAGCTGCTCGGCCGACCGCTCGGCGAGCGCGCGCTCCTGCGGGTCGGCCATGCCCACGAGCGGACACAGCCCGCCCGAGCACTCGCGCCGGTGGCCTGAGCATGGCGCGTGGGCCGGCCCGGAACCCGCCGGCCCGGCCCACACGCCGGGCGACTCCGAAATGCCTGCCCTCAAACGCAATGACTGCGCTTTAAGGGGTGCGGCGAGTCGCAAGCAGGACCGGGTAGGAGCCGCTGTTCGAGCCCCGGCGGCCCACTTGAGGAGCCCCGGTCAGATCGCATCTGACCTGGGCTTCCGTCATTCGCGGCGGGTCCGTCAGGGGTGGGACCGCGCGGGTGCCCGGCCGCGGGGCGTACGGCTCTCCCGCGCGGCAGCGGCGAGCCTCGGGTGGGCGGGTACGATCCACGGCCATGGACTGGCTCGGACGGGTGGCGAGGCTTCGGCAGTGGTCGAGCAACGGGGTCAGGGCGCCGCACAAGCCCCTGCTGTTGCTGTACGCGCTCGGCAGCTACCAGCAGGACGCCGACCGTGCGCTGCGCTACAGCGTGGTGGAGGAGGAGTTGAAGCGGCTGCTGGCCGAGTACGGTCCGGCCAATCCCACCACGCCCGCGTACCCGTTCCACCACCTGGTCGGCGACGGCGTGTGGGAGGTCCGCACCGAGGCGGGCGCGGGGAGCCCGGGCAGCGGGGTGCGCGAGCTGCGCTCCAGCGGTGCCACCGGCCGGCTGGTGCCCGAGCTGCGTCGCGCGCTGGCGCGGGAGCCCTCGTTGCTAGGCCGGATGGCCCGG
Organism: Kitasatospora sp. NPDC024654; assembly: GCF_055559155.1. Classification (NCBI taxonomy): domain Bacteria; kingdom Bacillati; phylum Actinomycetota; class Actinomycetes; order Kitasatosporales; family Streptomycetaceae; genus Kitasatospora; species Kitasatospora sp. NPDC024654. Next base: position 188 of record NZ_JBVHLF010000140.1, on the reverse strand, counting down.
GTGCTGCTCGACATCCACTTCCCGCCGTCCCTGCACCCCGACCTGTGCGACGCGGTCGGGCTCGACCTGGAGCTGGCCGAGACCGAGGCGGTCGGGCCGGGGGGGGGGGGGGGGGGGGGGGGGGGGGGGGGGGGGGGGGGGGGGGGGGGGGGGGGGGGGGGGGGGGGGGGGGGGGGGGGGGGGGGGGG
>NZ_JBVHLF010000139.1:0-10943 GCF_055559155.1 Kitasatospora sp. NPDC024654 | reverse complement strand
TCACCTGCCGGCCGCCTGACCACCGTCCCCACTGGGCCCGCACCACCGTAACCGCCCTGGAAAGCCGCCCACCCGGCACGACAGCCGGGCCGTCCACCTACCCAGACACACCGCAACGGCGCCAACGGCCAGCACAGAGATCAACTGACCAGCCGTCGGCCACTACCTGCGGATTCGGGTCTGAGGTCCACACGCATTCAGTTGTCAGAAAGGGCTGATCATGGCTTTGCATGCTTTGTCAGACCGCCACGCAGACGGGTCACCGCCGTTGCCGTGGCGGCCCTGATGGCCTTCGGCTTCTCCCCCCGGCGCATGGCAGACCGCCGTGGCGGACGGCGGTAGGCCAGTCAGCACCGTCCTCGCCTGGGGAGACAACGGCTTCGGCCAGCTGGGGGACGGCACCAACACCGACCGGAACACGCCGGTGCCGGTGTGCGCGCCCGGTCGGACGGCCCCCTGTACCCAGTTCCTCGCCGGCGTGGCGGCCGTCGCGGCAGGCGGTGGCCACAACCTGGCACTCAGCAGGGACGGCGCCGTCTTCGCCTGGGGGCTCAACAACTTCGGTCAGCTGGGTGACGGCACCACCACCAACCGGAACACCCCGGCGCCCGTGTGTGCGCCCGGCCGGACAGCCCCCTGTACCCGCTTCCTCACCGGCGTACGCGCCATCTCGGGAGGCGGCTCCTTCAGCCTGGCCCTGGCTGACCTTCACGAGTCCCACCACCCGCAGTGGCCTCTCGTCCCGCGAGTTGACATCCATCGATGACGTCAACGACGGCGAGCTGCGACGGATCAGGGCGTACGCCGGCGGTCAACCCTGACCGGCCGGCGTACGCTCGATGTGCCCTGCGGAGCTTCGACGTGCCGCCGGGCTTCTCCCGCGCCCGTCGCTCCGACTCGGGCTCGAGGGCGTGCGTCGCAGGGGGGTGGTGACGGCTCCGGCGGGCGACCGTGAGACCGAACCGAAACGCGCCACCGCTGACTGCCCGTCACCCGTTGCCGTGCGACCCGTGCGTCCGGGGTACCCTGAACGCGCTGATTCCGGCGAGCAGTTGGGTGCCGGAGACGCCGTCGACCAAGTGCTCGCCGACGATGATGCCCGGCATGAGTGTGGTCAGTAGGGCGGCGATGGCTTCGGGGTCCGCGTCCGGCGCGATATGGCCGGCCTGCTGCCAGTGGCGGGCGAGTTCACCGAAGTGCTCACGCGCCGTGCGGTAGTAGCGGGCCGTGCGTTCGCGCAGGTGTGGGCGGCGCAGCGCTTCGGTCCAGGCCTGCATGGCCAGCTGGGACAGGTCGTAGTCCGCGTTCTCGCCACGGCGGTGCACCGTGTTCGTGAGCAGCTCCAGGGTCCGAGCCGGGCTCGGCACGGGGTCGGCCGCCAGCAACTGCGTGAACATCTCCTCGGTCAACGCGAGGGCTTCGTCGACGGTGGCGTCGATGAGCTCGTCCTTGCTGCGGAAGTACCGGTAGACCGCACTCGACGACATCCCGGCGGCCTCGATGATCTTGTCCATTGAGGTGGCGTGGAAACCGTCGCGGGAGAAACAGCTCCATGCGCTGGTCAGGACGTGGCGACGGCGGCGGGTTCGGGTCTCCTCCGAGATGCGCGGCATGCGCCGAGTCTACCCCAAAGGGAAACGATCGTTTGCTCTTGGTTATGGGTCGGGCTATGCTCTCAACGAAAACGATCGGTTCTCTTTGAGAGGTCGTCATGAAGGAGTCCGCCACCACGCCCCCCGCACTGACCGGCGTGCACCACCTCAAATTCCCGGTCAGCGACCTGTCCGCGAGCCTGGCCTGGTTCGAATCCGCGTTCGGCGCTCGACGGGTGGCCGCACAGGACCACCGGGACCAGCAAGGGCGGCTCTACGCCGTGATCGTGATGCTGCCCGGGCTGACGACGCCGGTGGAACTGCGGCTGGCGCCCACCGCCGCGCGGGCCTTGGCCGGCTACGACCCGGTGACCTTCGGTGTGGCCGACCGCGCCGGGCTCGAGGCCTGGGCCGCACACCTGGACACCGTCGGCATCGCACACTCGCCGGTGATCAACGGCTACATCGGGCAGCTGCTCGAGCTGAGCACGCCGGACGGCTGCGCCGTGCGCCTCTACACCGACCCGGTCGGCGGCTTCGACCGGGTCGAGATGCACCCGGACCAGGCCGACATCGACAGCGCCTGGCTCAACCCGGCTCTCATGGCCCGCCCGGACGCGTACTGACGCCCAACGCACCCGCACCGCACGGCAGCACCCGCCCGGCCACGACACCCCACACCCCACAGGCCACCGCCCGCTGCCGCCGGTAGAAGTCGAGGCCGGCCACGGCGTGCGTGCGGCCACAAGGGGCACGGATGGCCGCTGTTGGTGACTCGTACGGCCGGGGTACGGCGGCCGTACGTGCCCCGCCCGGTTACATGAGCTGGGGATGTCGCCCCGTCGGCCCCGACCAGACGCGAGGGAGCAATGAACGAAGCACGCGAGAACCGGGAGAGCAGCGCCTACGACGTGGTCGTGCTGGGTGCCGGCCCGGTCGGCCAGAACGTCGCCGACCACGCCCGCGCCGCCGGCCTCACCGTCGCCGTCGTGGAACGTGAACTGGTCGGTGGCGAGTGTTCCTACTGGGCCTGCGTCCCCAGCAAGGCCCTGCTGCGGCCGGTCATCGCCCTCTCCGACGCCCGCCGGGTGGACGGTACCCGGCAGGCCGTCACCGGCCGGCTCGACACCGGCCGGGTCTTCGCCCGCCGCAACCACTACGTCACCGACTGGGACGACTCCGGGCAGGCCGAGTGGGTGAAGTCCATCGGCGCCGACCTGTTCCGTGGCCACGGCCGCATCGACGGCCCCCACCGCGTCACGGTCACCAGGGACGACGGCGCACGCCTCGTCCTCACCGCCCGGCACGCGGTGGCCATCGCCACCGGCAGTCGACCGCTGCTGCCCGACATCCCCGGCATCCAGGAGGCCCGGCCCTGGACGAACCGGGACGGCACCGACTCCAGCACGGTCCCCGGCCGGCTCGCCGTCGTCGGAGGCGGCGGAGTCGCCATCGAGATGGCCACCCTCTGGCAGGGCCTGGGCTCCCAGGTCACCCTGCTCGCCCGCCGCCGCCTGATTCCCCGTATGGAACCCTTCGCGGGCGAGCTCGTCGCGCGCAACCTCACCGAGGCTGGCGTGGACGTGCGGATCGGCACCCAGGTCACCACCATGCGCCGCCCGGACCCCGGAGGGCCCGTCACCCTCACCCTCGACGACGGCACCGACCTGCAGGTCGACGAGATCATGTTCGCCACCGGCCGGACCCCCAGCACTGACGACATCGGCCTGGACACGGTCGGCCTCACTCCCGGCAGATGGCTGGAGGTGGATACCACGTGCCTGGTCCAGGGGGTCGACGGCGCATGGCTGTACGCCGTCGGCGACGTCAACCACCGGGCCCTGCTCACCCACCAGGGCAAGTACCAGGCACGGACCGCCGGCGACGCCATCGGCGCCCGCGCCGCAGGCCTCCCCGTGGACGACGGCCCATGGGGGGACCACGCCACCACCGCCGACCAACACGCCGTGCCCCAGGTCTTCTTCACCGATCCCGAGGCGGCCTCCGTGGGTCTGACCGCCGAGCAGGCGACCCAGGCCGGCCACCGCGTCAGGACCGTCGACCTCGACTTCAACGCCGTCCAGGGCGCCAACCTGTACGCCGACAACTACGGCGGCCACGCGCGGATGGTGGTCGATCTCGACCGGGAGGTTCTGCTCGGGGTGACCTTCGTCGGCCCCGGAGTCAGCGAGCTGCTGCACTCGGCGACCGTCGCGGTCGCCGGCGAGATCCCCCTCAAACGGCTCAGACACGCTGTCGCCTGCTTCCCGACGGTCAGCGAGATCTGGCTCTTCCTCCTCACCGCCTACCACCGCGACCACACCTGAGACGGGCGGGAACGAGCCCGCCTCTTCGAGGCTCGGGTGGCGAGTCCGGAGGTTCAGGGCGGCGTGAATCGACGACGCGGCGTTCCACAGGTTTTCGGCCGTGAAACGCCCCGCCGGGCGCCGGTCGTGCTGCAACCTTCCCGTTCCCTGAGTTGTCGCGAACGGCTCGGCAGTCGAAACGCGCTCACGAAACGCTGACGGGTCGTGAGCGACTTCACGGGCTGTGGTCCTGCAACACACCCACAACCAGCCGTGCTATCAACAATTTGAGTGCCGTTGCTGTTCACTGAGGGAGTGCCGGAACCAAGAGGTCCCCGGTATCTGCCAGCAGTCCGGCGAGGCCTGCCGCAGCCCCTTCAGCAGTGGAACGAGAGGAGACGCCGCGTGGATGAGGTAGTGGTGGTGGGGGCAGGACCGACCGGATTGCTGCTGGCGGCCGAGCTGCGGTTGGCGGGAGTGCCCGTCAGAGTCCTCGAGCGAGCTGCGGAGCGCAGCCCGTATTCCAAGGCGCTCGCACTCCATGCGCGCAGCCTGGAGGTCCTCGCCATGCGGGGCATCGCGGAGCGGTTCACCCGTGAGGGCTCCCCATTGCCTGTCGCCGGGTACGGGGGAGTACAGACCAGGCTGGACCTGTCCCTGCTCGACAGCCGATTCCCGTACGCGCTGATCATCCCCCAGCGCCGCACCGAACAGTTACTGGAGGAAAGGCTGCGGGAACTGGGAGGTGAAATCAGCTGGCGGCACGGTGTGCTCGGAGTCCGCCAGGACACGGATGGCGTCGAGGTCGACGTGGAGGGCCCCGACGGGCCGTACACCCTGCGGACAGCCTGGGTGGTCGGTTGCGACGGTGCCGGCAGTACCGTACGGTCCTCCGCGGGTATCGACTTCCGTGGCAGCTCGACCACGGTGACGGGATTCCTCGGAGATGTGTGGCTCGATCTGCCGCAGCCCGCGGCGTCCCGGCCCTACAGCAACGAGCACGGCGGCATCAACATCTTCGCGCTCGGAGACGGCTACCACCGGATCGTGGGAACCTACCAGGATTTCGTGCACGTTCCGTCCTCCCAGCCGTTCACGTTGGAAGAGCTCCGCACGGCCGTAATGGCCGTGGCCGGCACGGATTTCGGGCTGCGCAAGCCCCGCTGGCTGTCCCGCTACGGCAATGCCGCGAGACAGGCCGCCCAGTACCGCAAGGGGCGCGTCCTCCTCGCCGGGGACGCCGCCCACATGCACATGCCCTTCGGCGGGCAAGGACTCAACGTCGGCCTGCAGGACGCCTTCAACCTCGGCTGGAAACTCGCCTCGGTCTGCCACGGCCGCGCCTCGGCCGATCTGTTGGACACCTACCACGAGGAACGACACCCCGTGGGTGCGTCCCTTTTGGAGAACACCCAGGCCCAGACGGCCCTGGGCGCCGTCCACACTCCGGACATCCGGGCATTGCGCACCACCCTGAGCAGGATCCTTTCCAGACACCCCGAAGTCAACAAGGAATTGGCCGGCCAGGTCTCGGGCCTGGATGTCGTCTATCCAGCCGGGGACGGTGACCCTCTCGTGGGAACCCGCGTTCCCGACGTGGACCTCGACGGGGCGACCGCACCGAGCCTCTATTCGCTCATGGATGACGGCCGTTTCACTCTCCTCCACTTCGCGGATAAGGCATCCGCGCATCACTTCGCCGCCGCGGTGACGTTCGCCGGAGGTGCGGACCGTCTTCACGTCGCCAGAGCACGCGCCATGGCGATGAACCACGGGTGGGACGGGGTGGACTCCGTTCTGGTGCGCCCGGACGGTCATGTCGCCTCGGCCGGCTACAACACGGGCGGACTTTCCGCACCACGTTCGACCACGGGGAATCAGGTGCAGGCGACCCAACGCAGTGCCGGCGCCCCCGCTGGAGCCGGACTCACGGGGGAGGAGGTCATCCCTGCCGCAGATTCCGCGGTGTCGAAGCACGAGGTCTTTTCGGCCAGCCACTGATCGGAGGTGAGGGCTGTTGCGTCCCAGGAAAGGCCCCGGAACGAGAGGGGCCCTGAAGGACGTGTCGCAGGCCTCGGCGTACCGGGCAGGCACGGGGCCGATCGTCATGGGCGCGCTGTGGCCCGGGCTCACCGCCGCCACGCTGGTCCTGTCCCGTCTGGCGGTGACCTTGTGGGACTCCGTCACCCGGGAGGATCACCGGTCGGTGGTGGAGACGGCCGACGTCCGCCACGTGCCGAGCAATAGTCAAGACCTGTGGATGCGGCCTTCCGGGTCGGATGCGGTGATCTCGTCTGTTGCGAGGCGGGCTTCCTCACGAACGTCCGGGTCGGGGTGGCGGAGGAAGGGCTCGATCAGTGGGCTGGCCTGCGGGTCCTGGGTGGCACCGAGGATGTAGAGGGCGAGCGCGAGGAGTTCGGGCGTCATCTTGGACATGGCCGGGGCCAACGGCTCGACAAGATCCAGGGGCAGGCTGTGGTGGTTGAACGCCTCGCCGATCGAGTTCAGGGCGGACTCACGGACCTTGGTCACTGGTTCATTGACGGCCAGGCTGACGAGGCGTCCGACGAGCAGGTGCGCGGCGTCGCCGTCGAGCGCGGTGCCGCGCAGGAGGTCCCCGAGTACCGCAGCGGCGACGTCTCGCCGGTCCGGATCGCGGTCGGTCAGCGCCTCAAGAGCCGCGAACATGTCCTTCACGCGGCAGCCGCCTTGGGCCGCTCGACCAGAACGCCGTTCTCAAACCGGGCCCCCGCGCGGACCAGTGGCACCAGGTGGGCGCCGGTGATAGCGCGCCACCGGCCCTGGGCGGACTCGACCAGCTTGAACACCATCGCGAGCGCGGCGGCGGGGCTGCCGGCACCGCGGGTGACCTTGGTGCGGAGCTTGACGGTGGAGAATGTGGACTCGATGGGGTTCGTGGTCCGTAGGTGGATCCAGTGCTCCGCCGGGAAGTCGTAGAACGCCAGCAGCTCCTCGCGGTCCTCTGTGAGTTTTGCCACCGCCTTGGGCCACTTGGCGCCGTAGGTCCTGGCGAACGCCTCGATCGCCCGCTCGGCGTGCGCGCGGTCCTCGGCGTTGTAGATCTCCTGCATCGCCTTGGTCGCGCCCGGCTGTGCGGACTTCGGCAGGGCGTTCGAGACATTGCGGGCCTTGTGGACCCAGCACCGCTGATGGCGGGTGGCCGGGAATACCTCGGCCAAAGCCTTCCACAGGCCCATCGCGCCGTCGCCGATGACCAGTTCGGGGTCGCGCATGCCGCGGCGGCGGCAGTCGCGCAGCAGGTCGGCCCACGACTCGGTGGATTCGCGCAGTCCCTCCGCGAGCGCGATCAGCTCCTTCGTGCCGTCCAGTCGGACTCCCAGCAGGACCAGGACGCACGAGTGCGCCTGCCCGAGCCGCACCTTCGGGTGCACACCGTCGGCCCACACGTAGACGAAGTCGCGGTCCGACAGGTCGCGGGCCTGGAAGGCGGCGTGGTCGTCGCTCCACTGCTTCGTCAGCCGGGTCACCGTGGCCGGTGACAGGCCGGCCGCGCCGCCGAGGAACTGCTCCAGCGCGGGTACGAAGTCGCCGGACGACAGTCCGTGCAGGTAGAGCAGCGGCAGCACCTCGGAGATCTTCGGCGACTTGCGGCACCACGGCGGCAGGATCTTCGAGGAGAACCGCTTGCGCTCGCCGGTCTCCTCGTCGACGCGGCGGTCGTTCACCCGTGGCGCGGTGACTTCGACCGGGCCGGCCGCGGTGACCACCGTGCGCGGTCGGTGGTGGCCGTTGCGGACCACCAGACGGCGGCCGGCTCCGTCCGTCTCGGCAGCCAACTCAGCTATGTACTGGTTGACTTCGGCCTCCAGTGCGGCGGCGAGCATGCGCCGGGCGCCCTCGCGCACGATCTCGTCGATCAGGGAACCGGACTCGGTGGAACCGTCGGCGGTGACTACGCTGAGCACTGGGCGTGCCTTCCCGACCCGCGCTGCGAACGCGGGCCTACTCGGTGACCATCACAGGATCATTCGGGAAGGTACGCCCTCCGCGTGCCTTCCCGGAACCGATCCACAAGTCCTGAGCATTGCTCCCACGTGCCGGTGCACGGGCGGGACGCGGACGCGTGTCGGGGGCTGGCGTCGTCCAAGCGGGCGGCGGTCGACTTCGCCGGAATCGGGACCTCTGGGTGGTGGCCAGGTCGTCGACGGTGTCGGCCACCTGGCCGTACCGGGGGCTTGCATTGACCGCTGGGTTCCGGCACCTGGAGTCGTGGGGGTGACTGTCAGGTCCGCCCGTCCTGGGTACGGGGGACAGGACCGCGGTCAGCGCGGACAGCGTCGCCTCCGGGGCTTCCTCGGCGGGGTAGTGGCCACAGTCGGGGATGTCTCTCTGCTCCTGAAGGAGCGGATCCCGCCGGCCACGGCGTTCCGGCGGCCGACGAGGGACGAAAACCATGGTCCCATCACCCTAAAAAGGGCTCATCGCTCTCTTCTGTGGGTCTTGATGGGGCTCGGTTGTGCTCGGCCGGGCAGGGGTCGGGCGTAACCGGCCAGGCAGAGCAGGATCATGGCGCGTAGGGCCTGGACACTGCGGAAGCCGTAGGCCCGGCGGATGAGCAGGCGGATCTTGGCGTTCATCGATTCCACCCGGGCGTTGGTGAGCCGGTGCGTCAGCGCGTTGGCGATGTCCTGGCGGCGGGCCCGGATTGTGCGGGCGAGCCGGACGAAGGGCTTGAGCTTGCTGCGGGAGGCCCAGGCGAGCCAGGCGTCCAGCAGCTGTACGCGCTCCGCGCCGCCGGGCGCGAACACCTGCCGCAGTTGCTCCTTGAGTAGGTAGGCGCGGTAGAGCGGCTTGTTGGCAGTCTGGATCAGCGACAGCTTGGCCCGTTGCCGGGTGAGGAGGAATTGTCAAGACCTGTGGATGAGGGATGGTTTGCTGCTGGCAGGCGGATGGGCTTGAGTCTCCGGTAGGGGGAGGTGCGAGGGTGAGGGCATGGACGGCGCGCTCTACTCGATCGGTGATCTGGCCCGGCGGACCGGTCTGACGGTCAAGGCCATTCGGTTCTACTCCGACTGCGGGATCGTGCCGCCGACTGACCGTAGCCCGGCCGGTTACCGCCTTTACGACCTCGACGCCGTCGCACGTTTGGACCTCGTGCGGACACTGCGCGGCCTGGGACTGGACCTCCCCACCATCCGGAAGGTCGTGGACCGCGAGATCTCGCTGCCCGAGGTCGCCGCGGCGCACGCCGAAGCACTGGCGGTGCAGATCCGGATGCTGCGCCTGCGGCGCGCGGTGCTGACGGCGGTGGCCAAGCGCGGGTCCACCCCTGAGGAGATGGATCTCATGCACAAGCTGGCCAAGCTCTCCGAGGACGAACGCCGACGTCTGGTCGACGATTTCCTCGACACTGCCTTCGGCGGCCTGGACGCCAGCCCCGAATTCGCGGGGATCACGCGCTCGATGACTCCCGAACTGCCCGACAACCCCGAGGCCGAGCAGGTCGAGGCGTGGGTCGAGCTGGCCGAGCTGGCCCAGGACCCGGACTTCCGCGCCTGCATGCGGCGCATGGCCGAGCACTATGTGGCCGATCGCGCCCAGGGCAGCACCACACGCCTGCGCCGCGACCCCGCCGCAGCGGTCCTTGACCAGGTCGACCCCGCCCTGGTAGCCGGCATCGCCCCGGGCTCACCCCAGGCCGAACGGGTCATCGCGGCGGTCATGGCTCAGTACGCGCACGCCTTGGGTCGCCCCGACGACGTCGACCTTCGGCGCCGATTGTTGACCCGGCTGGAGACCGCGAACGACCCGCGCAGGGAGCGGTACCTTCAGCTGCTCGCAGTGATCAACGGCTGGTCGGCGCCGGAAAGCCTGGCGCCGGCGTTCGACTGGTTCATCCAGGCCTTGGGCGCCCGGATACCGGCGTAGCGGGTCGGTCGGGCGACGCGGCGTGGCCTGCCCGGTCATGCCGCCTTCGTCTGGTCGGGTTCGACCAGCAGCCCGTGCTCGAAGCGGGCGCCGGCGCGGACCAAGGGGACGAGGTGGGCGCCGTTGACGGCCCGCCAGCGGGCCTGGGCGGACTCGACGAGCTTGAACACCATGGCGAGGGCGGCGGCGCGGGAGCCGGCGCCCTTGGTGACCTTCGTGCGAAGGCGGACGGTGGCGAAGGTCGACTCGATCGGGTTGGTTGTGCGCAGGTGGATCCAGTGCTCGGCCGGGTAGTCGTAGAAGGCCAGCAGGACGTCCTGGTCGTCGGTGATCTTCTTGACGGCCTTGGGGAACTTGGCCCCGTAGAGCTTGGCGAACGTCTTGATGGCCCGCTCGGCGTGGTCGCGGTCCTCAGCGTTGTAGATGTCCTGGATCGCCTTCTTCGCTGCCGGCTGGGTTGACTTCGGCATGGCGTCAAGGACGTTGGCCGTTTTGTGAACCCAGCACCTCTGCTCGCGGGTATCGGGGTAGACCTCACGCAAGGCCTTCCAGAATCCGAGCGCGCCGTCGCCGACCGCGAGGACAGGAGCGTGCATGCCCCGTCTCGCGCAGTCCCGCAGCAGTGCGGCCCAGGACTCCGAGGACTCCCGGTAGCCATCGGTCATCGCGACCAGTTCCTTGGTGCCGTCCGCGCGGACCCCGATGACGACCAGGACGGCGGCCTTGGCCTCGTCCAGGCGTATGCGCAGGTGGATGCCGTCGACCCAGACGTAGACGTAGTCGGTGCCGGAGAGGTCTCGTTCCTGGAAGGTGGCGTGGTCGGCCTGCCACTGGGCGGTCAGCCGGGTCACCGTGGCCGGGGACAGCCCGGCCGAGGAGCCGAGGAACTGCTCCATTGCCGGGACGAAGTCGCCCGAGGACAGGCCGTGCAGGTAAAGCAGGGGCAGCACCTCGGCGATCTTCGGGGACCTGCGGCACCAGGGCGGCAGGATCGCCGAGGAGAACCGCTTGCGCTCGCCGGTGGCCTCATCGACGCGCTTCTGAGGCTTGCGGCTCGGGGTGACGTCAGGGCGAGGTGAGGATCAGGCCGGTCTCGCGGATGAAGCCGTTGAGAAGGTCGGGGCGGTACTGCATT
>NZ_JBVHLF010000138.1:0-11141 GCF_055559155.1 Kitasatospora sp. NPDC024654 | reverse complement strand
CGCCCAGCGTGCCGTCACCGCCGGCCTTCCATGCCCGGCAGACCCAGGTGGCCAGGGTGGTCTCGTTGATCCCCAGCTCCCGCGCCACCTCCGCCGCCGACCTCCCGATCTCGGCGACGATCCGCACAGCCCCCTCAGGGAACTCCGCGTCGAACTTCCGCCTCTTCTCCGCCATGACTCCCAACTTCCCCTTCAGTCACAGCCTCTACGCTACGAGGGGAAGGTCACTCACATCTCCCCCGCGCACAACGAGAACGTCAACTACCACGGGTCGATCACGGTGGAGGTCGACAGCGAGCTGGCCAAGCTCGACCCGTCCGGGTACCGGCCGCTGCGGGTGCGCAGCCCGGACAGGCCGTAGGCGTCGTAGCCTGTCCCTCGGCCAGGGCAGGTGTGAGGATGAAAAGCGGCCTGGGGCCGGTGAGTTCGTGCCATGGTTGGTCGTGGACGTGACGGCTGGGATCGAGGGGGTAGCGTGCGGCGAAACGTGCGGTGGGCAGTGGCGGCGGGGGTGACGGTCGGGGCTTTCGCGGTTCCCGCCTGGCTGTGCGGGGCCGTCATCCTGCCGTCGATGCTGAAAGATCCTGCGATCCGCTGGGGACTGGCCTCAGCACTCGGCGTCGCGCTCGCCGCGCTGGCCGCCCTCTCGGAACGAGAGCGTGCCTCCGTGATAGACGATCCCGGCACCAGCACCGCGAAGCACCCGGCCGTGCGCGCCGTGCTGACCGCAGGTGTCTTGGCGTTGGCCGTCGTGAACGGCACGAGCATCGGCACCGCGGCGGCGACGAGCGTGCAAGTGACGCTCCAATTCAACTGCTCATCCGTCTATGGCGACGTGCCCATGACGGCCGTGGTGCAGGCCAACGCCCCGGACTCGGCGACAGTCGGCGTTCCGACGCCCGCGGTCGAGCTCACCGCCACGGTCACTGCCAACTCACCCGTCATTGGCATCGCCATCGGCGCGACCGGCGCGACCAGCGTCGAGGGCAGCGGCCAGGCCGTCACCACCGCGACCTCAGCCCAAGGCAACCAGAGCAAGACCGTGCAGATGGTGATCCCCGACACGCCCATCGCCGATTCCGACGAGGTCACCGTGAAGGCTTTCGGCACCTTCCCCCCGGTGACCTACACCCAGCCCGGCACCGCCACCATCACCTTTACCAGCCTCCAAGCCCAGGTGACCCCCATCGCCAGTAACGGGAGCGAGCCGGTCGGCCCTATCGCGGTTTCGTGCACGCTCGCCGCGGGGACTGGAGTCCTCTACAGCCTCCCGGTCCTCTCCGCGCCTGCCACTTCAGGCGCACCGCAGCCCGGCAGTACCTCGCCGTCTCCGACCACCCACGGGCCGTCCCCGACCACCCACGGGCCGTCCCCGACCACCCACGGGCCGTCGCCCACCACCCACGGGCCGTCCCCGACCACCCACGGGCCGTCCCCGACCACTGTGCCGCCGAGTTCCGGCTCCGCGAGCCCGACCGGGACGACACGGACCTCCGATTCCGCTTCGCCCGGCTCTGCGTCACCGGTGGGCTCGGCATCGGGCAGTTCCGGCGTGTCAGGTTCCACCACGCCTGGCGGGGGTGGCGCGCAGCCCACGAAATCTTCGACGCTCGTGATGGCCGTGTCCGCAGGGTCGGTCGTGGTCCTAGGCACCGGGACGGCGTTGTTCCTTCGACGTCGGCGCCGACACTGATTGGCTCGAGGAGATCAAGGCGACCCAGGGAGGGGCGAGGTCCACAGAAGACTGACCCGGAGGGGCAGGCCCGGGGCAGTGTTGGCGCCTGGGCGCCGCATCCCGTCTCGTTCCTCGTCAGCACTTGGCGGGTTCGGGGATCGCGGTGCCCACATACTGCGACCACACCGCGTTGGAGGGCAGACCGAATGCGGCGCACAGCACGGGCTGTGGATCGGTCAGGTCCGCGGCATCGAGCAGCGTCACGGTCCCGTCGCCGTCCGCCGCGGCCAACAGTCCGTTGTGTGCGTCGAACGTCACCTTCAACGCGGCCCCGCCCACGGTGAGCGTTCCGCCGGCCCCTGCCGGCTGTCCGGTGGCCGCATCCCACAACCGGACGGCCCCGTCGGCACTCGCGGTGGCCAGCAGCGTGCCGCTCGGGTCGAAAGCCACGTCCCACACGATGCTCTTGTCGGCTGCCACGGTGATCGCAGGGCCAGCCGGCTGTCCGTTGGCCGGGTCCCACAAGCCCACGCTGCCATCACCCTGCGCCCCGGCCAGCAGCGTCCCGGCAGGGTTGAACGCGACCGCGGACACGGTGGAGCCCACCCTGATCGTTGGCCCCGCCGGCAGGCCGGTGGCCGTGTTCCACAGGCGAATGGTCCCGTCGCCGCCGGCGGTGGCCAGCCGTGTGCCCGTCGGGTTGAACGCGAGCTCTGTGACACCGGGTCCGTTTCCGGTTGCCGTGATCGTGGTCCCGACCTGCTGCTCGGTGGCCGGGTTCCACAGTTGGGCCGTGCCGTTGCTCTCGGCGACGGCCAGCCGCGTGCCCGTCGGGTTGAACGCGACCGCAGACACGGCGGAGCTTTCCGTGATCGTGGTCCCGACCTGCTGCTCGGTGGCCGGGTTCCACAGTTGGACCGTGCCGTTGCTCTCGGCGACGGCCAGCCGCGTGCCCGTCGGGTTGAACGCGACCGCAGACACGGCGGAGCTTTCCGTGATCGTGGTCCCGACCTGCTGCTCGGTGGCCGGGTTCCACAGTTGGACCGTGCCGTTGCTCTCGGCGATGGCCAGCCGCGTGCCCGTCGGGTTGAACGCGATGGCCGACACGGCGCCTCCCTGGGCGGAAGCCGTGATGCTCGAGTTCTCGAGCTGCTGGGTCACGGGGTTCCAGAAGCGGATGATCCCGTCGCCGCCGGCGGTGGCCAGCACCGTGCCGGCCGGATTGAACGCCACATCCCAGACGATGTTTTTGTCGCTGGTCGCCGTGATCGTGATCCCGACCTGTTGCTGGGTAGCCGTGTTCCACAACCGGACTGTGCCGTTGCCGGCCGCGGTGGCCAGCAACGTGCCGCTCGCGTTGAAGGACAGGCCCGACCCAGCGCCGGAACCCGCGGTGGCGGCAATGGTGGTGCCGAACTGCTGCTGGGTGGCCGTGTTCCACAAGCGGATTGTGCCGTTGGCGGCCTCGGTGGCCAGCAACGTGCCCGCGGGATCGAACGCGATGCCCACAGGACCGTTCGGGCCACCCGAGATGACCCCCACCTGCGTGCGCGTCACCGTGTTCCACAGCCGGACGCTTCCGGTGTCGTCTGCCGTGGCCAGCAAAGCGCCGCCGGGGCTGAACGCGACGCTCGAGACGGGCACGCCAGCCGCTGGCGTGATCGCGCCGACCTGCTGCTCGGTGGCCGTGTTCCACAGCCGCACGGTGCCGTCGCCGCCCGCGGTGGCCAGCAACGTGCCCGCGGGATCGAACGCGATACGCAGGACCGCGCTGCCGTTGTCGGTGGCCGTCATCACGGCCCCGACCCGCTGTCGGGTGGCGGGGTCCCATAAGCGGACCGTGCCGTTGTCACCCGCGGTGGCCAGCAGCGTGCCAGCGCGGTTGAAGACGACCTCCGGAACGTTGACTCCGCCCGCACCGGCGATGATGGACCCGATCTGACGCTGAGTCACCGTGTTCCACAGACGCACGGTGCCGTCGCCACCCGCGCTGGCCATCACATTGCCCTGCTGATTGTACGTGAGGGAGTAGACCGGCCGATCGGGCGTGATGATAGTGCCGCGCTGCTTGACAAGCAGTTCGGCCTCGGTCTGCCCGGCCTGGGCCGTGCCGGACAGGGCCTGTGCGGCCACGGCCAGTTGACGGGCGGTATACGGGTCGGTCGCATCCAGGTTCAACGACTCGAGCGCTAGTTCGTCTGAAACTGCGACCGCTGCTTCGTGCCGCGCCGCCCGCTCGAAGCCCCAGGCGACTGCGGCCCCGACCACGGCGAGTACCGTCAGCGCAACCAATCCCGCGATCACGCGGTGAGTCCTGCGGATCCGGGCGCGTGCGGCAGCGGAGCCAGCGTCGAGGAACTCGGCGATCTCGCGCGGAAGAGCCCGTGACTTCCTCGCTTTGTCGCCTTCGGCCTGATCGGTAGCCCCCAACAGGTCCCCGGGTTTCCCCGACTTGGCCCATCGACGCTGCTGGTCGCTCGCCCGGCTCAGCCAGTCCTGGAATTGCCGGTCCTTGGTGACCCAGCGGCGCAGTTCCGGCCAGAAGCGGATGACTGACTCGTGGATCAGTTCGGCAACGGGCTGCTTACCAGCGCTGTGCCCGTCGGCGCCTTCGGTTCGGATAGTGATGATCCGGGCGGCGGTGAGCTCCTCCAGAACGTCGTCGACATCGCGGCCTGCGGATGTGCCGTCCTGCCCGGCGCGGATGGTGCCAGCTGCCAGCTCGCGCAGAGTTCCGACGGGGCGCCGCTGCCGCGTGTCGGGGACCGTGCGGGCCTCGTCGGCGGGACGCACCAGCGCGGTGAGTACGCACTGCGCGATGTTTCTCTGCTCGTCGGATGGCAGTTCGCGGAGCACCTTGTTGCACCATGAGGCGAGGCTGCCGGTGACTTCCCCGATGTTGTGATACGCGTCGTGCGTCAGGTAGCCGTCGTGGGGCTGCTCCCAGAGCTGGGTGAGTGCCAGCTCCAACAGCGGCAGCAGCGTGACCGGTGCACGCCGGGCCGCTGTGCCGGTCTGATCGCCGTCACCAGCCAGGAGGTCACCGATGATCCGAGCAGGCAGGCCGGCTTCGAAACCGGAGCCGGCGCTCAAGGCAGGCTTCGTGATGATCTCGCGCAGCTCCTGCTCGCTCAGCGTGGCGGGCACATTGACCGGGCGCGGCGCGGCATCTAGCAGGTCAGGGGCAAACGCGGCGAGCCGCGGATAGAAGTCGTCACGCATGACCAGGATCACACTGAGCGGAGCATGCTCCGCGCGGAACGCCTCGGCGAGCTGCCGGACGGCGGCGGCCCTGGAACCGCCCAGCGCCTGGCCGCCGATGTCGGGGCCGGTGAGTACTTCCTCGAACTGGTCGACGACCACGAGCAGGCGCCCGTAGTCGGGCTTGTCGGCCAGCTTGCGCCTGGCGGCCGCGACGATGCCCTTCGCCCCGATCCCGGGCAGTGCCCGTTCCAGTTCGGCAGCCAGGTTCCCGCCCGGGCGCAGAAGCAACGGCAGCCATTGGTCGCCCCCCAGACGCCTGCCGTCGGCCAGTTCAGGCAGCAGGCCCGCCTGAACCAGGGATGTCTTACCCGACCCGGAAGGCCCCAGCAGCAGTGCACCCCGATGCTCTTCCAGACTCTTCAACAGTGGTTCCACCGCGGAGTCGCGGCCGTGGAACCACTTTTCGTCCTGCTCGGTGAACGACTTGAGGTGAAGGTAGGGGACCACCTCCTGCACCGCCAGGTCGCGATAGACCTCCCGCAGGACCTCGGTGGGCGTCGCATAGGCAATACCTTGGCCCCTGAGGTAATCGTCGGGAATGGCGATGGCGGTGACCATGCCGATCACCCGGCTCCTGATCTCGTTCATCACCGGCGCGCCGCTGAACCCGGTCGTCAGGTCGTTCGCATCGGTCAGCTGCAGCAGCCTGCCCGAGCCTGAGTCCGGCAGCATGTTGCCGGCCACGCCGGAGCCGAAGTGGCCGCCTTCGGGGGCCTGTAGCGGGAAACCGAACGAGTGCACCCGGTGCCCGCGGCAGCCCGCCGCGGACGCCAAAGCCAGCGCCGGCACGTCCTGCGGAGCTTGATCCAGCCGCACGATGGCGACGTCCTGCTCCCGGGGATGCCGCCACAGCGCGGCATCGACCACCCCCTCGATCAACGAGGCGCCCGGTACATGGGGAAAGCCGAGTCGGATCCTCGCCCCCGGCCCCCCTCCGGCGTCCTCCACTACATGTGCACAGGTGACCAACGCGCGGTCACCGACCAGGAAGCCCGCCCCCACCACATCGCCGTCCCCGCTCAGGATCTGAGCCACCGCGGCAGACATATCCGACCCTGATACGCCGCGAGATGCAGTACCGTCCATCGCGCAGCTCAGACCTCTTCGTCCTGGTCTTCCTGGCAGCCCCGGTTAGGCCGCTTGTCCCGGTCACCTCGGTCGTCCTGGTCGTACTTCCAGGTCACCGTCACCTTGAGATGACAGTTCGCCCCGGTCCTGGTGATCACAGCCCCGGCCTGCACGGCCAGATCGACCCCGAACTCAACCTCAACTTCGGCGGGACCTGCGTTCCGGAGCTGCTTCGCCATCGTCCGGGCCGCAGCCGCGACCGGCTCCAGCGCCGCCTGCAGACTCACCGGCAGGTCCCTGATCGCCTCGCCGACCCGGCCGGCCTTCACCGGCCCCTCGGATCCGACGGTCGACTCGACCAAGATCGAACCCCCGCCCTCCAACGCAATCCGGGCAAGACCTGCCACGAGTGTCTCCCTCCGTACCTTTTGGCGCACCGCGACCTCGCTCGACCAACGTAGCCCACGCGCCATGAACAAACCCCAGAATCCTGGGACGTGGTCGTGGGGCACCCGCTGCCCGGCCGGTCAGCTCGACGTCAGGGTGCCGTCTGTCCGCGCCCGTTGTATCGGTGGCGCACGAGCATGGTCGGACTCTCCGCCCAGACCCTCACCGACCGGGTGGTGGTGATGGTCGACGGCATCGAACAGACCGAACCGGCCGCCGCATCCAGCGCCGGACCGGCCTGACTGCACCAGCTGGTCCGGTCGGGCCGGTCAGCCGGGTGCGGAGTCCTCCCCGGTGCCGACCGATCCGATGTAGAGCAGGCCCTGGTAATCGCCCATGCCAGGGCCTATCGCCCGAACGGGTGAGGACCGCTCGCACACCAAGCGCCTGCGAGCGGGCGTACGCCTGCTCACGATGGGCGGCCGCCGCGCCCGGCCTCGACTGGCGCTGACCCCGGCCGGGCTCAGTACCCGCCGAGAAGCGCCCCAGGAACGGCTCCCGGCTGTCTCCGCTCGCCTGTGCCCGCCACGTCCGGGGGAACGCGGCGCCGGGCCTCGACTGGACCGGGGCCGCTGACCGCCGACCGCAAGGCCGCCCTGGACCAGATCGACCCGGCGTGGTGCCCGGCCTGGCCCCGCTCGTGGCTTCACTCGGCGGAACCGGCCTGCGATCCGGGCCATGGCCTGGTCGAACATCGCCCGCCATCGGGCGGCGTCTACGCTGTGACCCGCGGCCACCGCTTGATCTTCAGGAGTCCACACAACCCCCGATGATCACGCGGTGGCCGTTGCCGTTCCCACCCGGCTTCAGCGCGAGATCACGAAGTCACGCTGGAGTACTAACACCACATTGAGATGATCTCGGGTTGTTGAGTCGGCACTGCGGCCCATCGGCCTTTCCGTTGGGTTCAATCGGCTCGGTGCCGCGTGATGGTTGGCAAGCGTGGGTAGAGCACGCCGATGGTGCCGGCCGCGGCGGCGCATACGGCTCCGCTCAGAGCGAGCGCGGTCCGGGGGCCAGCCGTCTGGGCAATCCATCCGATGCAAGGGGCGCCCAGTGGTGTGGTGCCGAAAGAGGTGAGCAGATACAGGCTCATCACCCGTCCGCGCATGTCATCGCTGACGCCAAGCTGGAGCCGGGCCTTGGCCGCGGTGAGGAACAGCAGCAGTGCGGTTCCCGTCGGTACGAGCAGCACCAGAAAGGTGATGTGGCCGGGCATCAGGCTGCACGCGGCTTCCAGCAGCCCGAAGGCGAGTGCGGCGGCCGCCAGTTGCTGGCCGGTTACCCGCTGACGGTACCCGGCCAGCAGCGAGCCGATCACCGAGCCAGCGGCCAGGGCGGCATTGCCGAGCCCGAACACCGCCGCCGGGGCATGGTAGGTGTGGGTGATCATCAGTGCGGTGGTGATCTGGAAGTTCATGCCGATCGCGGCGACGATCGCGACGAGGGTGAGGGTGAGTGCGAGGTCGGGGCGGTCGCGGACGTAGCGCAGGCCTGCCCGTACTTGTCGGTTCGCGCGGGGAAGCGGCGGGGCGGGATGGACGGCTCGGCGGTCCATGCGCAGCAGGCAGACGATCACTGCCAGGTAGGAGAGGGCGTTGGCGAGGAAGGCGGGACCGGGACCGAAGAGGACGATGAGGGGGCCGGCCAGCGCGGGGCCTGCCATGCGGGCGAGGTTGAGAACCGCGCTGTTGAAGGCGAGGGCGCTGACCAGCTGCGCCGGTGCGACGGATTCCGCGAGGAACGCCTGCAGGGCTGGTTTCTCGACGACCATGGTGAGCCCGAGCGCCAGGGCCACGATGTAGAGGGCGTCCAGGCGGGCTGTTCCGGTCACGACGAGCACGGCGGGGATCAGGGCGAGTGCTGCCATGATCGCCTCGGAGACGAGAAGGGTCTGCCATCTGGAGTGCCGGTCCACGATGACGCCGCCGTAGGAGCCGAGCAGCAGGAGTGGCAGGAACTGCAGGGCCGTGGTGGTGCCCAGGACGGTGCCGTCACCGTGTGACAGCTCCAGGGCCAGCCAGTCCTGTGCCACCTTCTGCATCCACGTCCCGGTGTTGGAGGCCGTCTGGCCCAGGGCGAAGAGCCGGAAGTTGGGGTTCTGCAGCAGCGGCCAACGGTGCGAGGGGCGTGAGGGCACATGCACGACGGACGTGCCCCAGAGACGAGGACTGATGAGTGATCCTTCGGTCGGAG
Source organism: Kitasatospora sp. NPDC024654 (assembly GCF_055559155.1). NCBI lineage: Bacteria > Bacillati > Actinomycetota > Actinomycetes > Kitasatosporales > Streptomycetaceae > Kitasatospora > Kitasatospora sp. NPDC024654. Next base: position 2,491 of record NZ_JBVHLF010000138.1, on the reverse strand, counting down.
GAGTTGTCAAGACTTGTGGATGAGATGGTTCGCTGCTGGCAGGCGGATGGGCCTGAGTCTCCGCCAGGGGGAGGCGCGAGGGTGAGGGCAGCGACGGCGACACGCTCTACTCGATCGTGATCTCGCCCGGCGGACCGGTCTGACGGTCAGAGCCATTCGGTTCTACTCCGACTGTGGGATGGTGCCGCCGACAGGCCGTAGCCCGGCCGGCTACGGCCTCCATTCTGTGGACGCCCGTGGTTCCCACCTGTAGTACCCGGGGCTGGTGTGGAAAGTTCGGAACCTCACCGCATGTCGTCCGGGCTGTGCGGTCCGCGGGTCGCTTCGGCTCCGGTCGGGGGCGAGCAGTGTCGTCACCCGCGATCCGGTGGCCCGGCGGCGCGGGCACTGGGCCGGTCCGCGTGCGGGTGTGCGCGGTCCTGCTCCACGACGACCACAGATGGCTGTTCCGCTGCCAGCGCTCCGTCAGCCCCCAGCTGCTCGCTGCCGAGCGGGCTCGGCAGGCGCGCAAGGAAGCCGAGCGTGAGCGGTGCTCGGCCCGCACCCGTTGCGCGGCGACAGGGCGACCCGCGACGCACTCCTCGACCTCCAGGAGGCCGGGAGGGTGCGGGAGGAACTGTGCCTGCCGGACAATCGCGAGCTCTGTTGCCTGACCACGGCAGGCCGCAGCGAAGCCGCCGCCCTGCTCCCGGCCGGAACGAAACTCGCCGCGCCGCGCCAGAAGCGGCAGGTTCCGTCCACCCGGACGTCGCCACTGCCGGCACCGGACGGCGATCACTCAGGACGGCTGTCGCCAACTCGCCATCTGGGCGCTGAAGGTCGGACAGTTGAGGATGTCCGTCTTGCTGCACCGCAGGGCGTGGGACATCAGCTGGTGGGCGTGGTCGAGGTCGACCATGAGCTGCTCGATCTCGGCGAGCTTGGTGCGGATCATCGCGGCCCGGCGCGGTTGGTCCTGCTGGAACTCGCGGATCTGGGCCAGGGTGAGGCCGGCCTGCTGGCACTTGCGCAGCAGCACGATGCGCTTGACGGCCTCCGGAGGGTAGCGGCGCTGGCCGCCCTGGCGTTCGGGCGGCGGGAGCAGCTCGTGGCGTTCCCAGAAGCGGATGGCGGACGCCGGGACCCCGGTGAGCTCGGCGAGGCGGCCGATGGTCATCAGCACGTCGTTTCCCCCGACTCCTGGCTGGACGCTTGACTTAAACCTTAGTTCAAGTCGGAGGCTTCGGGTAACGAGCCGGCGGCACCACAGCCGCCGCCGGACGGAACACCTGGAGGTTGCGATGACGGACACCATCGAGCGGGAGGACCAGCTGGTCGAGACGGCCAGGAAGCTCTTCGTCGCGGGGGTGATGTCGCACTCCGGGCACGCCAACCTGAGCGTGCGGCTCGACGACGAGCGCTTCCTGCTCTCCCCGGGGTGGGTGCGCGATCTGAAGTCCGAGCAGTTGGCCACCCTGGACCTCCACGGCCGGGTGCTGGACGGCCAACTGCAGGCGGCCGGAGCCGAGATCATCGCCATGCACAGCATCGTCTACCGCACCCGCCCGCAGGTGGGCGCGGTGATCCATACCCACTCACCCGCTGCGACCGCCTTCGCGGTGGCGCACCGGCCGCTGCCGTGTCGCACCGAGCCGATGCTGCGCTTCGGGCAGGCCGAGGAGGTGCCGGTGGTGCCCTGGGGGCCGCGCGGCTCCGACGTCTCGGTCCGCGGGGTCGCCGAGGTCCTGGAGCGGCGCCCCACCACGGCCGCGGTACTGCTGGCCAACCACGGCCTGCTGGTCTTCGGCGCCGACCCGCAGGAGGCCGCACACCTGGTGATGGCGATCGAGGAGAGCGCGGAGGCGGAGATTGCCGCCCGGGCGCTGGGTGGCGCGGTGGACTTCCCGGAGGGCGCCCTGGAGGCGGTGCGGGCGTCGATGGCCCGGGCGGCATCGTCGTGAGGGACGAAGCCCAGCGCGCAGAGGCCTTGCGGGAGCGCTTCCGCTCGACGCTCGGCACCGTGCCGCCCGGCGCGGAGGACCGGTTGCGGGTGGCCCGGACCCTCGGCCGACTGCCCACCGAGGAAGCCTTCATGGCACTGCGACAGATCGTGCTGACCGACAACCCGCTCGGCGCCCGGGTCCAGCAGCTCGTGCACTTCGGCCAGTTGCTGGCACTCGGCCGCCCGGGACCCGCCCGGATCCACGCCCGCGGGGCACTCCACTCCGGTGCCGACCTCGCCGACCTCGTCGGAGTCGCCGAGACGGCGCTGGTCACGGCTGGTGCGCCGGCGTACGCGCTGGGGATCGAGATCGTCGCTGAACTCCTGCCGGAGGAGGAGGGGCGGTTGTCGGTGGACTGAACTGGACACCCCAGCACCTGGGATGTCCGTCAAGGCCCGGTGTGCAGATTTTTGGCTCTCCTGTCGCTTCCGTGGGTCGCTGACCAGGGCTGATACGCAGAACACGCCGTAGCCCGGCTACGTTTCGACTTGCGACAGTACGAAACGGAA
>NZ_JBVHLF010000137.1:0-11703 GCF_055559155.1 Kitasatospora sp. NPDC024654 | reverse complement strand
CAGGCGTAGAGAACCTCGATCATCTCAAACCAGCACGGGCACCTGTCGCCGTATCAGCCCACCGCTCGCCGGACTACCTGCGGATTCGGGTCAGAGCAGCGACGCGGGAAATGATCTCTCAGATCGGGGGAAGTGAGGCGGTTGCATCCGCCGATTTCCGCAGGTTGTCGGATTCTGTCGGTTGGCCACCGCGCAGCGACTTTCCCCGCATGACGAAGCCGCCCCGAACCTCCCCGGTTCGGGGGCGGCTTCGCCCACTACTGCCGGGGCAGCGCCGAAGACCGTACAGTCGGTCCCCAACTGGAAACGGCACCCGGGGCACATCCCCGGAAACGTCCGGGACGGCGGCTGGCAACAGGCCAGCATCGACGACTGATCGCCCGCCCCGAGCACGGCCGCTCCCCAGGTCTGCTCGTCGGCGAAGGGTGGCGCCGGCGGTGATGTGGTGTCCGCCGGGTCGGACGAGGAGATCCCGGGGTGGGCGTGGTGGCGCGGCCGTCGCGGGCGAGGGTGGGGATGCCGCTCGCGACGGGCTCGCCGCGCCGATCTCCGGCTCGACCGAGAATTCCCTGCCAGTGCCGGCAACCTTTCCGCGGCTAGCGGCAACTGACGGGTAACAAGGGCCGGGACCACGGCCCACCGCGTCAGAAGGACAAGCTGTTGCCACGTCAGAAACGTTCTCATCGCCGCCGTCCGGCAACCCGCCGCGTGATCGCCGCCGCCGTGGTGCTCGCCGCCGTGGGAGCTGCCGTACCGCTGGTCGCCCAGGCCGCACTCACGCCGAAGGCCCGCACGCCGACCCTGGCCGGTGCAGCGGCCGGAAGCGGCCGCTACTTCGGCACGGCGGTGTCCGCGGGCAGGCTCGGCGACTCGACGTACGCGGGCATTCTCGACCGGGAATTCAACATGATCACCCCGGAGAACGAGATGAAGTGGGACACCACCGAACCCTCCCGCGGGTCGTTCAACTTCGCCCCAGCCGACTCGATCGTCAGCCACGCCTCCGCGCACGGCCAGCGGATGCGCGGTCACACCCTGGTCTGGCACTCCCAACTGCCCAATTGGGTCAGCTCCATCACCGATGCCAGCACCCTGCGCAGTGTGATGGACAACCACATCACCACCGAGATGACCCACTACAAGGGCAAGATCTACGCCTGGGACGTGGTCAACGAGGCGTTCGCCGACGACGGCAGCGGCCAGCACCGCAGCTCCGTGTTCCAGGACGTGCTGGGCAACGGCTTCATCGAGGAGGCCTTCCGCACCGCCCGGAACGCCGACCCCTCGGCCAAGCTCTGCTACAACGACTACAACATCGAGAACTGGTCCGACGCCAAGACCCAGGGCGTCTACAGCATGGTCAAGGACTTCAAGTCCCGCGGCGTGCCCATCGACTGCGTCGGCTTCCAGAGCCACTTCGGCGCCGGCGGGCCGCCGGCCAGCTTCCAGACCACCCTGTCCAACTTCGCCGCGCTCGGCGTGGACGTCCAGATCACCGAGCTCGACATCGCCCAGGCGTCCGCCACCGCGTACACCAACGCCGTCCAGGCCTGCCTCAACGTCGCCCGCTGCACGGGCATCACGGTGTGGGGCATCCGCGACAGCGACTCCTGGCGCACCGGCGAGAACCCGCTGCTGTTCGACGGCAGCGGCAACAAGAAGCCCGCCTACAGCGCGGTGCTCGCCGCCTTGGGCGGCGCCAGCGGCGGCACGCCGGGCGGCGGCATCGCCTCCGGCGCCGTCTACACGCTCTCCGACGTGGCCGCCGGACGTGTTCTCGACGAGTACGCGGGACAGAACGGCAACGGCACCCCCACGCAGGTGTGGGACGCCAGCGGCGCCACCAACCAGCAGTGGCGGGCCAACCGGAACAGCGACGGCTCCTACACCCTGACCAACGTCGCCAGCGGCCGGGTCCTGGACGAGCCGGGCAACCAGACGGGCAACGGCACCAGGATGCAGGTCTGGGACTCCGACGGCGGCGCCAACCAGCACTGGAAGGCCGCCCGGAACAGCGACGGCTCCTACACCCTGATCAACGTCGCCAGCGGCCGGGCGCTGGCGATTCCGGGCGGTCAGACCGCCAACGGCACTCCCGTCCAGATCTGGGACTCCAACGGCGGCGCCAACCAGCACTGGACCTTCAGGGCGTCCGGGTCGGCGACACCGACGCCGACGGGCGGTACGTGTGCTCTTCCGTCGACGTACCGGTGGACGTCGACGGGTGCGTTGGCGCAGCCATCGAACGGGTGGGCCGCGGTGAAGGACTTCACCGACGTGCTGTACAACGGCAAGCACCTGGTCTACGCCTCCACCGTGTCGGGATCGTCGTACGGCTCGATGATGTTCAGTCCCTTCACGAACTGGTCGGAGATGGCGTCGGCCGGCCAGGTCGGGATGAGCCAGTCCGCGGTGGCGCCCACGCTGTTCTACTTCGCGCCCAAGAACATCTGGGTGCTGGCCTACCAATGGGGTCAGTGGCCGTTCATCTACCGCACGTCGAGCGACCCCACCAACCCCAACGGCTGGTCCGCGCCGCAGCCGCTGTTCACCGGCAGCATCCCCAACTCCGGCACCGGCCCGATCGACCAGACCCTGATCGCCGACGACCAGAACATGTACCTGTTCTTCGCCGGCGACAACGGCAACATCTACCGGGCGAGCATGCCGATCGGGAACTTCCCGGGCAACTTCGGCTCCTCGTACACGACGGTCATGAGCGACTCGGCGAAAAACCTGTTCGAGGCGCCACAGGTCTACAAGGTCCAGGGCCAGAACCAGTACCTCATGATCGTCGAGGCCCGGGGGGCGAACGAGCAGCGCTACTTCCGCTCGTTCACCGCCACAAGCCTGAGCGGCTCGTGGACCCCGCAGGCCGCCGGCGAGAGCAACCCCTTCGCGGGCAAGGCCAACAGCGGCGCCACCTGGACCAACGACATCAGCCACGGCGACCTGGTCCGCGACAACCCCGACCAGACCATGACCATCGACCCCTGCAACCTGCAGTTCCTCTACCAGGGCAAGTCCCCCACCGCGAGCGGCCCCTACGACCAACTGCCGTGGCAGCCGGGCGTTCTCACCCTGCAGCGCTGACCCGCCCGCCTGATCAACGGTGATCGCGATCGATGGACCCCAGCCGTGCGTCGGCTGGGGTCCCCCAATGTCAGTGACGGCAGCGTGGCGAACGGCCCGGCCACCCAGCCGCTTTCGGAGGCCAAGGTGACGGTTTCCGGGAACTCGATCGCTCGGAGCCGACCGCAGGAAGGTGTTCCCGCGGCCCTGACGCGTCATCTCGTGTGCCTCGTGTGCAGAGGGGCGGCTGACACGTACTCGGTCAGCGCGCGCCGAGCAGGTGCTCCAGGGCCAGCTGGTCGAGCTGCTCGAAAGCCATGCCGCGGGCCGCGGCCGCGTCGACGTCGAACTCCTCGAAGGCGCTGCGGTCGGCCAGCAGGCCGGCCAGGCCGTCCTCGGCGGTGCGGGTGGCGAGTTCGGGCAGGCGGGACGCGGCCAGCGCGGCCCGCACCTCAGGGTCGGCCCGGAAGGCGCGGGAACGCTCGGCGAGCAGCAGGTAGTTGCGCATGCAGGCGGCGGCCGAGGCCCAGACGCCGTCGAAGTCCTCGGTGCGCGGGGGCTTGAAGTCGAAGTGCTTCGGGCCCTCGTAGCCGGCGGATTCCAGCAGATCGACCAGCCAGAAGGCCTGGCGCAGGTCGCCGGCACCGAACCGGAAGTCCTGGTCGTACTTGATGCCGGACTGGCCGTTGAGGTCGATGTGGAAGAGCTTGCCGTGCCACAGCGCTTGGGCGATGCCATGCGGGAAGTTCAGGCCGGCCATCTGCTCGTGGCCGACCTCCGGGTTGAGGCCGACCCGCTCGGGGTGCTCCAGCTCGTTGATGAAGGCGAGCGCGTGGCCGACGGTGGGCAGCAGGATGTCGCCGCGCGGCTCGTTGGGCTTGGGCTCGATGGCGAAGCGCAGGTCGTAGCCCTGCTGCTCGACGTACTCGCCGAGCAGGTCGAAGGCCTCCTTGAGCCGGTCGAGCGCGGTGCGCACGTCCTTGGCCGCGCCGGACTCCGAGCCGTCGCGCCCGCCCCAGGCGACGTAGACCGAGGCGCCGAGTTCGGCGGCCAGGTCGATGTTGCGGATGGTCTTGCGCAGCGCGTAGCGACGCACGTCGCGGTCGTTGGCCGTGAACGCGCCGTCCTTGAAGACGGGGTGGGTGAACAGGTTGGTGGTGGCCATCGGCACGCGCAGGCCGGCCGAGTCCAGGGCGGCGCGGAACCGCTTGACGGTCTGCTCGCGCTCAGCCTCCGAGGAGGCGAACGGGATCAGGTCGTCGTCGTGGAAGGTGACGCCGTGCGCGCCGAGACCGGCGAGCCGCTGCACGGTCTCGACCGGGTCGAGGGCAGGCCGGGTGGCGTCGCCGAACGGGTCCCGGCCCTGCCAGCCGACGGTCCACAGGCCGAAGGTGAACTTGTGGGCCGGGGTCGGGACGAGGGGGTCGCTGGTCACTGCTGGCTCCGATCGCTGCCCGGGAAAGTTCCGCCCGGAAACATGTTTGTCAGGGCGAAAAACAAATTAGTATGCCGAGGCGTCGGAAGGAAGCCCCCAGATGGAGGAACGCATGGCAGCGCTGCGAGTTGTGCTCGGCGTCGACAGCTCCACCCAGGCCACCAAGGCCCTCGCCGTCGATGTCGCCACCGGGACCGTGCTCGGCCGGGGGCGCGCCGCGCACACGGTCAGCCAAGGCGCCGCACGCGAGAGCGACCCCGAACAGTGGTGGCAGGCGTTGGGCGAGGCGGTGGCCGGGACCGGCTGGGCGGACCACGCGGTCGCCGTGTCGGTGGCCGGCCAGCAGCACGGGCTGGTCACCCTCGACGCGGCCGGCCGCCCGGTCCGGCCGGCCCTGCTCTGGAACGACGTCCGGTCCGCGCCCCAGGCCGCGTGGCTGCGGGACGGGTTCGGGCGGGAGGAGATCGCCCGCCGCACCGGCAGCGTCCCGACCGCCGCCTTCACGGCCGCCAAGTGGGCCTGGCTGCGCGCTGACGAACCCGCCGCCGCCGACCGGGTCGCCGCCGTCCGGCTGCCCCACGACTTCCTGACGGAGCGCCTGACCGGCGAGCCGGCCACGGACCGCGGCGACGCCTCGGGTACCGGCTGGTGGGGCCCGGACGGCTACGACCGGGAGGTGCTCGACCGGATCGCCCTGGACCCCGCCCTGCTGCCGCCGATCCTCGCGCCGGGCACGGCGGTCGGCTTCGTCCGCCCCGGCCTGCCGCTGCGCCAGGGGGCGCTGGTCGCCACCGGGACCGGTGACAACATGGCCGCCGCGCTCGGGCTCGGCCTGACACACGGGCAGCCGGTGCTCAGCCTCGGTACCTCCGGCACCGTCTACGCCGTCGGCCGCAAGCGCCCCACGGATCCGACCGGGACCGTGGCCGGCTTCGCCGACGCGCTCGGCGACTGGCTGCCGCTGGCCTGCACGCTCAACTGCACCTTGGCCGTCGACCGCTTCGCCACCCTGCTCGGACGAGGCCGCGAGGAGGTCGAGGGCGGTGGCACGGCGGTGGTGCTGCCCTACCTCGACGGCGAACGCACCCCGGACCTGCCGGGCGCCTCCGGCCTGGTGCACGGCCTGCGCCACGACACCACCCCGGGCCAGGTACTCCAGGCGGCCTACGACGGCGCCGCCCACGCCCTGCTCACCGCCCTGGACGACGTGCTGCGCGCGGCGGGCGAGAGCCCCGACCAGGACGTGCCGCTGCTGCTGATCGGCGGCGGCGCCCGCGGGCGGGCCTGGCAGCGGACCGTGCTGCGCCTGAGCGGTCGCGCGGTCCGGGTGCCGGCCGCCGAGGAGCTGGTCGCGCTCGGCGCCGCGGCGCAGGCGGCCGCGCTGGTGACCGGTGAGGCGGCCGATGCGGTGGCGCGGCGCTGGCGGACGGCCGACGGCCCGCTGCTGGAGCCGGTGGCACGGGACGGCGAGGCGCTTGAGAGGATCACGGATACCCTGCGTCGGGCGGGAGCGCTGCAGGGCGCCCCGGCGCGGGAGCAGTAGGAGGGAAGGCGCGAGGTGGCGGTCGGCGCAGTGGGCAGGAACCCGGAGGGCGGGCCGGCCTCGCAGCAGGACATGCGCCGGCAGAACCTCGCGGTGGTCCTCGGCACGATCGCCGGGCAGGGTCCGCTCCCCCGGCTCTCCCGGGCGGACGTCGCCGGCCTTACCGGGCTGACCAGGGCTGCCGTCTCCTCCCTGGTCGACGAGCTGATCGGCCGGGGCGCGCTGACCGAGACGGAGACCGCGCCGAACGGCCGGGTCGGCCGACCCGGCCGGGCGCTGGCCCTGAGCGACTGTGGACCCGCGGGTCTGGGACTGGAGATCGGCGTCGCGCACCTCGGCGCCTGCGTCGTCGACCTGCGGGGCGAGCCCCGGGTGTGGCGGCGGGTGGAGCGGGCCAACGCCGGCCGGTCGGCCGGCGAGGTGCTGGCGGAGGTCGCCGCACTGGGCGCCGGGGCGCAGGCGGAGGCGGCCGGGCTCGGTCTGCGCGTCGAGGGCCGGGTCCTGGCCGTGCCGGGTGTGGTGCCGGACGCGGGGCAGGGCCTGGTCGAGCACGCCCCCAACCTCGGCTGGCACGCTGTCCGCCCTGCCGACCACTGGCCCGACCCGGACACCGTGCCCGTACCGGAGAACGAGGCCAACCTCGGCGCGCTGGCCGAGTACTGGCAGGCCGACCACGGCGCCGAGACCTTCGTGCACGTCTCCGCCGAGGCCGGCATCGGCGCCGCCCTCGTCGTGGACGGGCAGCTGTTCCGGGGCGCCCGCGGCTTCGCCGGTGAGCTCGGCCACCTCCCCGTCCACCCGGACGGCGTGCCGTGCCCCTGCGGCTCGCGCGGGTGCCTGGAGCAGTACGCGGGCGGGGCGGCCGTGCTGCGCGAGGCCGGGCTCGCCGGGACCGGTGACCCGGTGGCCCTGCTGGCCGAGCGGGCGGGCGCCGGGGACCGGGCGACCCTGCGGGCCCTGGAGCGGGCGGGGCACGCCATGGGCCTCGCGCTCGCCTCGGCGGTGAACCTGATCGACCCGGACGGCCTCGTGCTGGGCGGTGCCTACGCGGAGCTCGCCGACTGGCTGCTGCCGGCGGTGCGGGCGGAACTGGCCGCCCGGGTCACGGTCCGGCCCTGGCTGCCCGAAGCCCTGCGCCCCTCGGTGCTGGGGAGGCGCGGCGCACTGCTGGGTGCGGCTCTGCTGACGGCCCGCCAGATCATCGCGGACCCCACCCGCCTGCCCCTGGCCTGACCGGTTCGCCGGGCTGCGGGCCGGGTCTGGCCGGGCCGGTGGCGGCTCGGTCGGCCGTCGCTCGACCGGCTCGTCTGCTGCGGTCCCCGGCCTGCCGGCCCGGCTCCCGACCTGCCGGCCCGCGAGCCCGCCGGGCGGGGCTGACGTGCCACCGGGCCACCGGACGTGGAGACCGCCAAGGCACGGGCGGCGGTGCACGTCGGCGGCGTGGTGGAGTGGCTGCGCAAGGCGCTGTGATCACGGCCGGGAGGACGGCCGCGACGGCGACGGCCGCGAGGGCGCGCATGGCCGACGGCGCGAGCCGTCGGCCACAGCTGCGTTCGGCCCGGTTCCCGGGGGCGCTCCGGCAGCAGCTGGGTGTGCGCGGCCTGATCCGCTCCGGCGCCGAAAAGGATCCTGACCGGGCGGCAACCTTTCCGAGCCGGGCGGCCACTGAGGGATGAAGGGCGGGGGTGAGCCGCAGTCAGCCGCCCCGCTTGCCGCATCCACGCACTCCGATCGGGAGCCACCCGTGTCACCTGACGAACCGACACCCGCCGCGCCGTCCGAGCTGCAGCCCCGGGGCCGCACGCACCGCCGCAGCCCCACCCGCCGCCGCATCGTGGCGGGGGCGGTGGCTGCCCTCCTGGCCGGGGCCGGCGCGGGCACCCTGGTGCTCGGCGCGAGCGCCGCGCCGACGGTCGCGGTCACCGTCGACGCCGGCACCGCGCTGGGCACGGTGCCCAGCACCGGGGTCGGCCTCAACACGGCCGTATACGACACCTACCTGAACGACCCCTCGGCGGCGTCGCTGATGAAGGCCGCCGGAGTCCGGCAGCTGCGCTTCCCCGGCGGCTCGGTCGCGGACGCCTACCACTGGAAGACCCACACCGTCACCGGCGGCAGCTGGGCCGCGCCCGGTACCGACTTCGACCACTTCATGGCCACCGCGAAGGCGGTCGGCGCCCAGCCGATCATCACCGCCAACTACGGGTCCGGCACGCCCCAGGAGGCCGCCGACTGGGTCAGGTACGCCAACGTCGACAAGGGCTACGGCGTGAAGTACTGGGAGATCGGCAACGAGATTCCCGGCAACGGGCACTACGGCAGCAAGTGGGAGGTGGACACCCACGCCGACACGAGCCCGACGGCGTACGCCACCAACCTGCTCGCCTACGCGAAGGCGATGAAGGCCGTGGACCCGACGGTGAAGATCGGGGCGGTGCTCACCACTCCGGGTTCCTGGCCGGACGGGGTGACGGGTCCCGGCGACAACGCCGACTGGAACCGCACGGTGCTCTCCATCGCGGGCAAGTCGATCGACTTCGTGATCATCCACTGGTACCCGAGCGGTGCCGGTACGGCCGACATCCTGAAGACCCCCGCCCAGATCGCCGGCACCACCTCCGCGGTGCGCTCGCTGCTCGACACCTACGCGGGCCCGCATGCCGCCTCGGTGGAGATCGCGGTCACGGAGACCTCCAGCGCCATGTCACCGGCTCAGACCAGCCAGGCCGCGGCCCTGTTCGCGCCGGACACCTACATGAGCTGGCTCGAGCAGGGGGCCGTCAGCGTCGACTGGTGGGACCTGCACAACGGGCCGGGCAAACCCACCACTGTCAACGGTCAGACCGACTACCAGGACGGGGGCGTGCTCTCCGTCGGAGCCTGCTCCGGCGGGACCTGCGAGCCGGCCCGCGAAACGCCCTTCCCCACCTACTGGGGCATCCGCTCGCTGACCGCGCTGGCCCAGCCCGGCGACACCATGGTCAGGTCCTCCTCGGCGAACCCGTCGGTGGCCGTGCACGCGGTGCGCACCACCGACGGCGGCCTGAACGTGATGCTGATCAACAAGGACCCGCAGAGCGCGGCCCAGGTGTCGCTCTCCTACACCGGGTACACCCCGGCCCCGGGCACGGCCACCACCGTCTCCTACACCAAGGGCGCCACCGCCCTGACCACGGCGGCGCGGGGTACGGCGGCCGGTCAGACGCTGCCGCCGTACTCGATCACCACCCTCCAGCTGAAGCCCGCCTCGACGGCCGTCGCGGCCACCCGCCCCACGCCCGCCGCCCCGCCGACCGCGGCGGTTCCCGTCCCGACCGCCGCCGCGCCGGTCCCCTCCGCCTTCAGTACGGTGGGAAGCCGCGCTCAGGCCGCGGCCGGCGCGGTCATCGGCCAGGCCGCCCAGGGCAGCGTGGGCGCCGCGCCGACCGCCCGGCCGACCGAGAGCAGCACGGCGGGCAGCCTCGCCTTCACCGGCACGAGCGGCGCGGTCCGCTACAGCGCCTTCGGCGGCCTGATCGCCGTCGCCGCCGGCAGCGTGCTGGTGCTACGTGGACGTCGCCGCAGGGGTGCGCACGGCAAGTGACCCTCCATCAGACCGGCGGTCCGGCAGCACCCCACCCGACGGTGGGGCGCGCCGGGCCGTCGGACGCGTCGGTACCGGTGTGGGAGCCGGCTCCACCCGCAGGGTGCTCGGCCGGGTGCCGTGGGCCAGGTCGAGCACCATCCGGGTTGCGGAATCGGCCTGATGGGGCGACAGAACCCGGTGAGCGCGGGTGGACCAGCCGCAGCGGGGAGCGCGGCGCTCGGTGCGCGGCCCGCTCGAGGCGGGAGGGTGCCGGGCGCCGCGCCGGGCCGCAGCCGGTCGTCAGGGGTGGCTCCTGGCACCGCGACGGTCCGCCGCTTGCGGAGTTGAAGCCCCGGAAACTGCCCGTCGCAGCGGAACGGGCTCGGTGCACGGCCCGGCGGAGGAGCCGCCCGGTCCGGCCGAGTAGGGATGTGCGGTTGGCCGACATCTCGGCCAACCGCACATCGTGTGGGTCTGGTGTCGTCGCGCAGCGTGCGCCTACGCGGTCATCCGAGGTTCCACTGCTGGTTGCTGGCGCCGTTGCAGGTCCAGATTTCGACCGGGGTGCCGGCGGTGGTGGACCCTCCGGTCACGCCCAGGCAGAGCCCTGACTGCACCCCGGTGACGGTGCCGTCGGAGTTGAACCGCCACTGCTGGTTGCTCGCGCCGTCGCAGGGCCAGATGATCACCTTGGTGCCGGGGCTGGTGCCCTGGCCGTTGGCGTCCAGGCAGTCCGTCGTGCCGTTGTTGGTGACGGTCAGCTGGTTCGAGGAGGTGTGGGTCCAGGTCTGGTTCGCCTGACCGTTGCAGCCCCAGATCTGCATCTGGGTGCCACCGGTCGTGCCGGCGGACGGGTCGTCCAGGCACTGGCCCGCGCCATCCGCGTGCACGGCCCCGGTGGCGCTGCCACCGCCACTGCCGGGAGCGTATCCGGCGGCGTTGATGTTGGCCTGCACGGCGTTCTCGGTGGCGTCGGAGGGATAGCCCGCCGTCATCGCGCCCTCGTAGAAGGTGCCGGCGCCGCCGTCGCTGTTGTCGCCACCGATGCCCAGGAGGATCGCGCCCTCCTTGTGCATCGGGTTGTAGCCCGCAGGACGCGGTCCGCTGAAGACGGTGGACAGGCTCCCCGACTGGGCGTCGCCGCCGCGTATCGCCCACTGGTTCGACTCGCCCTTGACCATCGCGGTGGTGAACCGGTGGCTGATCGTCGGGTCGCCGGGATTCTGGCTGTTCACGTTGGAGCCGGAGAACAGGCCGTTCTCCAGGTCGGCCATGATCCACGGCCCGTTGCCGGCGCCGGTGTCCCAGTACCTGGCGTTGCCGAAGTAGATCGCCTCCATGGTGCCGTTGCCGTCATCGTGGTTGCCGGTCTCGGCGTTGCCGTAGTCGAAGCAGCACCCGTTGTTGTAGTGCGTGCCGTCCACGATGTCGTACTCGCCCTCGGGGCTGTCTCCGGTGGCGACGCCGTTGGTGCTGTCGTCGCGGTACCCGATGCCGGTCGAGGTGAACACGCCGTACGCCTTCTGCCCGCCGATGGTGACCGGCGCCGCGGTGGCGTCGGCGGGGCTGTCGGGGGTCGGCACTTCCCCGCCGGCGGGCGCCGGAGTCAGGTTGTTGCCCCGCCCGGACTGGTCGTAGATCACCGTGATCACACAGCTCGTGCCGGCGCAGAACGAGTCCTGCGCTGCGGCGTTGGCGACCCCGCCCGTGGTGAGCAGACCGATGTTCGTGATCGCCCCGTCCGAGGAACGCCGCACCTGGTACAGCGGACCGTTGTACGACCCGTACAGCGCGCGCGTCGTGGAGTGCGCCGCCACACAGGGCGTGCCGCCGGCCCGGTAGATGTCACACGGACCCTGCGACGCGGCGTGCGCCGCACCGGTCGAGGCGGTGGTGCCGACGAACGCGCCGAGGATGACCACCATCCCGGCGCTGAGTCTGCCGAGTTTCCGTCGGCCGCCGGATGCGCTTGCCCTCATGCCGTCTCCCTGTTCTAGTGCTGCTCCGCGTTAATTCGTGGAGGGGTGTTGATCAGGCTGCCTCCTTGAGTGGGGTGCCGTCGTAGGTCCAGCGGAAGGGCTTGGCGGT
>NZ_JBVHLF010000136.1:0-12492 GCF_055559155.1 Kitasatospora sp. NPDC024654 | reverse complement strand
GGTACCTCACCCCACTCGAAACCCGAGCCAGACTGCAGCACGACTTCACCCCCGCAGCGTAGAAACCTGCTGTCCAAGATCAGGGGGAAACTTCACCGCCGACCGCAAAGCACCGATGGCCGCCACCCGGGATATCGCCGCGGCCGCCGCCGGCCTGCTGCTCGACCGCTCGTGGACGGGGACGGGCGAGGTCCCGGTGCTGGGCCCCGAGGACCTCTCGGCGAACGACATGGCGCGCATCATGTCCGACGTGCTCGGCCGCCCGGTCCGCTACGAGCGACAGTCGCTCGACGACTTCCGTGCCGCGCTCACTGGACACGGTGTCGGGAAGGCGCTCGTTGAAGGCTACGTCGACATGATGCGCTCCAAGGACGACGGCCTCGACGACGGCGTGCAGCGCACCCCTCAGACCGCGAGCCCGACAACCTTCCGCGAATGGTGTGAAGAGGTCCTCAAGCCGGTGGTCCTGGCATGAGTGCCAAGACCGCTCTCATCGTCGGGGCGTCCCGCGCCCTCGGGCTCGGCCTCGCCACCGAGTACGCACACCGCGGATGGGACGTCATAGGGACCGTCCGGGGCAGTCGCCGCACTGGTCTCCATGACCTGGCCGAGGCGTCCGGGGGCCGGGTCACGGTCGAGTCACTGGACATGACGAAGCCGGAGCAGGTCACCGCGCTGCGCGAGCGCCTGGCGGAGCGCACCGTCGACCTGCTGTTCGTCAACGCCGCCATCACGAGGGGCGATATTCCGATCGGCGACGTCCCGGAGGAGATGTTTGTCGAGGTCATGGTCACGAACGCGCTCAGCCCGATGCGCGTGGTCGAGCGTCTACGCTCGCTGGTCGCGCCAACCGGGACCATCGGCGTCATGTCCTCGCGCCAGGGCAGCGTCAGCTTGAACACCAACGGTGGTCAGGACGTCTACCGCGCCAGCAAGTCCGCCCTGAACCAGCTCATGCGCAGCTACGCCGCCCGGAACGGCGAAGCCGCGCACACACTCCTGCTCATCTGCCCACCCATGAGGGTCGGGCCTGTCAAGTGGCAGGCTGCTGACCCTGGGTTGTGGTGACTCCCTAGGGTGTTTTCTTTGGGGGCTTCCTGGCGGCTGTTCGGCCCGGCCGCCGCGTGGGAGGGGGTCCAGTTGGAGCGCCTGGAGCCCGTGAGGGATCGAGCGGGCGAGGACGAACGAGCTGGACGCCGACGAGCGGCAGGCGATGATGGATCCGCCGAGGACGTTCCGAAGTGGCCGCGGGGGCCTGCGTGTTGGTGTTCCCCCGCGTGCGTGGTCGGCGCGTGGCGTGTCACATCCACCCATCCGGCGTCCGGCCTGGGCCGGCGCCATGACCGTGGTGCGGGGAAACCGGGCTGCTCAGTCAGGTCATCGAGTGCGGCGGTGCCGTCTCATGGGCAGATGCGAGCGCGCCCGGAGCGCGTGGCCGCTGTTGAGGGCCGGGGTCTTGAGGCCCTGCGGGGAGGTGGCGTCTGCTGCTGGTCGTGGACGGCGCGCAGGACGTGGTAGGCACGGGTGAGGAGCTTGCGGGCGACGGCGGTGGTGGCGATCTTCTTGCCCCGCCTGCGGGCCATGTCCTGGTAGCCGGAAGCGAACAGCGGGTGGCGTTTGGCCGTCTGGGCCGCCTCGCACATGATCCAGCGCAGCCATGCATCGCCCTGCTTGGAGATGTGGCCCTGGTGGACGGTGCGGTCCGAGCTGCGGACGGTCGGGGTGAGACCGGCTCAGGAGGCGAGCTGGCGGGCGGAGGGGAACCGGGTGATGTCGCCGACCTCGGCCACGATCATCAGCGCGGTGAGGGTGCCGACGCCGGGCAGTTCCATCAGCGCGGTGACGCGGGGATCGCCGCGGGCGTGAGCCGCGAGCTCCTTGTCGAGGGCATCGATGGCCGGCTGCATACCGTCGATGAGGGCGAGG
The DNA here is from genome assembly GCF_055559155.1 of Kitasatospora sp. NPDC024654. Taxonomy (NCBI): domain Bacteria; kingdom Bacillati; phylum Actinomycetota; class Actinomycetes; order Kitasatosporales; family Streptomycetaceae; genus Kitasatospora; species Kitasatospora sp. NPDC024654. The sequence goes on along the minus strand of NZ_JBVHLF010000136.1, from coordinate 10,566 downwards.
AGGTCGTCAACGACGCGGCGGGAGGCGTCCGGGAGCGGCAGTTCGGCGAGCCAGGCGCGGCCCGGACCGGTGCTGAAGCCGCCCGCCCGGGCGTGCCCGAAATCGGCGAGGATCGCGTGGATGCGGTTGCGCAACAGCGTACGCAGGCGGACCAGCTGGAAGCGATGGCGGAGCAGGGCGCGCTGCTGGCGCACGTCCAACGGGGCGATCCACGCCTCCGGCAGCAGGTCGACGCGCAGCAACTGGCCGAGGGTGGCGGCATCGACCTTGTCGTTCTTCAGCCTGGCGGAGGCGATCGCCTTGCAGCGCAGCGGGTGGACCAGGTGGGACTCGTAGCCGTAGTCGTCCAGGAGTTCCACCAGCCAGCCCCAGCCGTAGGCGGCCTCGAACGCGACCGGGGTGCCGATCGGCAGGTTCCCGATCACCCCGAGCACCGTTTCGACGCCGTTGGGGACGTTGCGGTTGACCTGCGCCTCACCGTCCTGGCCGATCAGGGCGATCTGGGACCTCTTGCGGTGCACGTCGATCCCGACGTAGACAGACATTGCCGGGCCTCCTTCCCGAGCACGTATGTACGTACCCGGACCATAGGCATCGCCGGGCTGTGCACGGAAGGGGGCCCGACCCTCATAGGGTCAGGGCATGTCCGCACCGAACTCGGCGGACCGGGCGCACCACTGACCATCGACCAGTCCATCCCAGGCGTGGTGGACACGATCGACCGCCACAGCGGCGAACCGGGCCTGAAATTCCTCAACTACCAGGACCAGCCCGTGTCCTGGTAGCAAACCGTCGGAGTGACCTTCCGGCCAGGAGACGACCACAACCAGCCGAGGTACCAAGTGAGAGGCCCTGGTTCATGAGCTCAAGTTGTTCTCTTCCTCCAACATGCGATCGGACCCTACCGGGGCGCCCAGATCGGCCGCCGTCGAGGGGGTGCCGGCCTCCTCCCGCGAGCGGGCTCGGTGCGCGTTGACCCAGTTCCGAAGCGTCTCGTGATTGACCCCGAGATCATCAGCCACCGAGCGGATCGTGCGTCCCGGCTCCGACAAGTACAGCGCCACGGCGTCCGCCTTGGACTCCGGCGAGTACACCTTCATCACCACGGGGGACTCCTCTTCCTCTGGATCTCTGTGATCCAGTGTCTGGGGTGTCCACACTTCAGGGGGAAGCTCCCGCCGTGATCGAGCACGGAGCCGGTCTCGGAATCGACGTCGAAGTCGTCGCGAGAAAATCCGATGCCCGCGGCTTCCATGTCGTGAAAAGGCGCTGGGTAGTCGAACGAACTCTGGGGTGGATCATGTTGCGCCGCCGTCTCGCTCGCGACTACGAGACCCTGCCGGGCCAGCTCCGAAGCCGTGATCCACGTCGCCTCGATCGACAACTTCACCAAGCGCATAACGGACGAAACCACGCTAACCTGGCGAGGAACTTAATGGGGCACAAAGGGCAATCCGTTCACATCAGACGCCTACTCAGGACGGCACCAGCAGCGCGCCGACCAACGGACCGGCCCCCGGCCTACCAGGCCACGCCCAGGGCCTCCAGCTGCCGCGCCGCTCCGGGCTGAGCTTGCCTCGCCGGGCCTTCTGACTGTTCGGCCAGGTGCCCGGCGACGTCCGTCCTCCTTGTGTGTGCGGGTCCATCGCGTGGCCTTCCCGCTCGTGCGATCTGCATCGCGGATTCTTCCGGTCGTTCTTCCGGTAGTCCGTCCCGTTCCTCTTCCTGGTGTCCCTGTCCGGCTCGATGTTCTGCTGTACGCGGCCAAGCGATGGAGATCCGCTGCGAGTTCTCTTCGCTTGCTCAAGGGCGCCAAGGGGGCTGATCGCCCTGCACCTGAACTTGCGCCAGGTCCCTCATCGGAGAAACAAGCCAAGGAGTGTTGCGACATGATCCAATCCAAGTGGGCCTCCCGCGGCAGGCGTCGCCTCCGGATCGCCATCGCCGCGACCGGCATTGCCGCCGGCTGTCTGACTGTGATCCCTGTGGCCTCGGCCTCGGCGGCAACCGTCCCTGGAGCTGTCTGGATCGAGAACGGTGCGTTCAACGGTTCCGTTCTCTGCGCCAGCGCCTATGACGAGTCGGTCTGGTTGCAGTCCACCAGCGCCGCCGTCGGCAACCCGTACTGCGAATGGATGCAGATGGGCCCCGATTCCCAGTTCTCGCTGCTCAACGTCGGCAAGTACCAGGTGATGGCCTACACCGGTGGCAACGAGGGTGCTGTGGTGATGGAGCAGCCCGGGACCTCCAGTCTGGGCTCCAATGCGGAGCAGTGGTCCTGGGGCGGGGAGGAGAGCTGGGGCGCCTACGCATTGCAGTCGTACTACGACAGCGGACAGAACGTCGACGCCATGTCACCTGCTGGGGACTTTCCTCGCACTGACCCGGTCCACACCCGCGGCTGGCGCCACGGCTATCAGCGTGAGCTGACCTGGAACAAGGTCGCCGCACAGTGACCCCGTGGTGCGAGCCGGGCTCGGTCCGGCTCGCACCACGTCCGGCCCGATGCGCTCCGCTCCGCCAGGTTCAGAACATGATCCTCGGATCCCACTTGGCCGATGCCGGGTTGTGCGCCGCTTGCGCCGGGCCCCGTCTGGCCGTGGTCCGCCCCGACCTGGAGATCCCCGGCCGACTCCGCCGGGAGAGCGCCGTTCTCTTCGCTGCCCCCGCTCGTCCGGCCCGGCGCCGCGGGTGGCCGGTCCGCTGGCTCCGCAGCCGAGCCGGACGGTAAGTCAGCCGCCCACGCCCACCGGTGCGGTGCGGCCATGGGCTGATCGTGGCCTTGCCGGGGGCGGCTACGGCCGCCCGGGAAGGCGGAACAGCGATGGAAAGGGGCGGGCCGCGAGGCTCTGGTTACCAGTTGCCCCAGGTGCCGGTGCTCCACCGCGGGGTGCCGTTGCTGCTGTAGAGCACGAAGTTGCCATCGTTCTGCGCCTTCGCGTAGTCGCCGGGCCGGCCTGCGATCGGGAGCGACCAGGTCGTCATGCCGGTGTTGGCGTTGAGGAGCCACAGGGCACTGTAGTTCGTCGAGCCCATGACGTCCGCATACGTGCCCGGGTGGCCATAGGTCCCGGTGGACCACAGCACGGCGCCGTCGCGCTTGCGGTAGAGCACCAGGTTCCCGTCGGGCTGCATGATCAGCCAGACCGAGTTCGACTCGATCCAGGTGCCGGACGTCAGAACGCGATGCATGTCGAGAGTGTCGTTCGTGGCGCCGACGGCCGGGCTGTATCGGGTGTTGGTCTGCCAGAACGCGCCCCCACCGGTGACCGCCAGCCAGCCGTTCAGCAAGTTGGCGTTCGCGCCCGGGTGACCCCAGGTCCCGCTGCTCCACAGGGCGCCGCCGGAGATTGGGCTGCCGTTCTGGCGGTAGACGACGAAGTTGCCGTCGGGCTGCATGTAGGCGTACGCGCCCCAGTTGCCGTAGGTGCCGCTGGCCCACAGCACCGGTCCGTGGTGGCCGGTGTCGCCGTCCAGGTAGAGCACCAGGTTGCCGTCCCCCTGCATCACCAGGTCGGACTCACCGCTGATCATGCTCTGCCCCGGGATGAGCTTCTGACCGCTCAGCAGGTTCGTGCTCGCCATGGCCGGTGGCTTCGCCGTGGCGGTGACGGCGGGAGCCGCGAGGGCGATGGCAGCGGCGCCGAGCAGGGCCACGGTGGCACGTCCGAAGACATTCTTCCGCATAGGGCGGAATCCCCCCTGTCGTAGGGCCCACGATTTGCGTGGACCCACGATTCATACACCCTGGCCTGCTCGGCCTGGCAAGCGGGTTATCGGTGGTGTGTAGCAGCGTTCCGACCCAGTACCACTGCCCTGTGCGGTGACGCCCTTCGCAGACACTCCTTTGGATCCGGGGATACTGGGGCCATGAGATCGCACTGTGGTGGCTGGTGCCGTCGTGCCTGATGGTGAGGGCTGGCTGCGGGTAGAGGTGGAGCGGGTGGCGCGGGTAGCCTTCACCGGGCTACTTGAGGCCCGTCCGGCTGCGGACTACTGCGGGTACGCGTTGTATTCCGACGCCAGCGCGATGACAGTGTGCTGCGCGGCCAACACCGTCTCGCACCTGGCTCAACTGCGAGCGAAGTACCCGGCCGAGGCGGAGTACCACGAGTGGACTCCGGCGCAGTGGGCGACGGAGGGCGTCGCCGCCGAGCAGTTCGCGTCGATCTGCCGGCGACTGTACGCCGCGGGGCCGGACGACGACGGCGCGGAGCTCACGAGGTTCCGGGACACTGTGTACGACGCGTGTGTGGCGGCGCTCGAATCGCTCGTCGCCGCCGGTACCTTCGGCCCGGGCACCGATCACGTCGTGGTCTTCGCTGTCTCCGACCCCGACGACGAGGACCCCGCGCGCGAAGCGGAGTGGATCCGCCGCCTCAACCCTCCGGATCAAGCCGACCGGTTCGCTCGCTGGCTCGAGACGGCCTCAGCACAACCGTAGGGAGCGGCTACCTCGATCAGGGCAGGCTGACACCGGACGAGAACCACGCGCTGACAATCGGTCGCGACCTCGACCAGCGCCTGGCCGCGACAGGGGGGCTTGGTGCCTACCTGACCGTGCACCCGGTGGGTGAGACGATCCGACCGGCGGCCGCCGTGCCCCCCGTATCCCGGCGGCCGCCCACCCGCGACGACAGCGTCCTGGCGGCCCGTGCCGGCGCTGACCAAGCCCGCACCGCTCCTCGCTGGTCTCGTCCCGCCGGGCCTTGGTTGTTCAGCCAGGCGCCCAGCGACCTCCCATCCTCCTTGTGGGGCGCGGGGCGGCGTGCACCGACTGGTGAGTTTCGCCCGCGGAAGTGTTCACCCACCGCCGCACTGCTCACCGAATTGGAGAAAATCCAATAGCGTCTTTTTGATGTGACTAATCAGGAAGCTCATTGATCCAGTCCCCTGCCGATTCAAAGGCGGGGGAGTTGGCATCCTCGTCGTTGTCCAGCAATGCGACGACCCACACAGTGGTCCCCAGGATCCAACCGTCGTCCCATTTCGCACGGGACAACAGACGCTGAAACCGGTGTGCCCCGGCCACCCGACCGCCTTCGCGAGGGTCGTGATCACGGCGGCCGCCAACCTCCCCCAGGTTCCGACATCCCGGCCGAGCAGCACCGAGCCGGCCAGGGTCACGATCTGCAGGCAGCCGTGCCTGCAAGGTCTTTGATCAGGAGTTACGGTGACGCCCTGCCAAGAATACGCCAAAAGTCGGACTGGAAGGCGATGTTCACTACCCGCGTGGGCGCGGCGCGAAGGGGATTTTCCGCCACTATCTCATAATGGGTGCAACGGGTAAGGCGCTGACAAATAGCTCTTTCCGTTGCCATCGTGCTCGTTGTGGACGCCATGACCGCGGGCTTCGACCGTGTTTCAGGCGTCCCCGTTCAGCCGGGCGATCGTCCCCTTCGAGACAGGAGAGACACTTTCATGAAGCACACGCACCCCCCCATCCGCCAGCGACTGGCATGCCTGACCGCGATCGCGGCTGGCGCCGTTGTGCCGATGGCGGCGTTCGCCGCCCCTGCGCAGGCGCAGCCCCTCGTGCCCACGCTGGTCGTCCAGAAGTCCCACAGCCCGGAGACCTTCGAGCAGGGCAGGACCGGCCAGTACAGCATCACCGTCACGAACATCGGGCCCACCGCCACCACCGACGCAGCCGTGGTGGTCGACACGCTTCCCACCGGCCTCACCCTGGCCAAGACCCTCCCCAAGGGCTGCACGGCCGTCAGCCCGACCCTGGTCGAGTGCGACATCGCTGCCGGAGTGGCCCCGGGGGCGACGTCGGCCGTCACGTACACCATCCCCGTCGTGGTCGACCATGACGCCCCCGGTGAGGTCGTCAACACGGTCCAGGTCATCGACAGCGTCACCGGCGGGCTGCTCGACTCCACCACCGACCTCACCGTCATCCGGGAGCACCACCACCCGTGACCGGCCGAGGGGTTGGAGGGGAGTTCCAGCGAGCGTCGCTCTCGTCCAGCCCATAACGTCTTCTTTGAGCGGCGTAGCGCCGGCTACCAGCACAGCCCTGTGGCCACACGGGCCTACATAACCGCCGCACTCCGACGGCGACCAGGTCGCGGTGCGACGGCGGAATTGCCGTCGGCACCTGCTGCGGCCCGTCACGCCAATCGTGTCCGTCGTGCCCAGGTCCGCCCCGCTCGTTGAACCGGCGAGCGCGCCGATCGGGGCACGCGGCGACGATGCCCGCGCCCGGCAGTCGCCACGACGCCGGGCGCATGCGGCGTCGCCGCGCCCGGGGTAGCCGGCCAACCGCCCTCGACCGCACGACCTGGCGGAGCCCGCGTGCGCGACCTGGGGGCGATGATCGCCGAACCGGGCATCGGGCAGGTTCGCGTGCGGGTGTGCGCGGTGCTGGTCCACGACGGCCGCATCTGCCTGATTCGCCGCCAGCGCCCCGCCGGCCACAAGTACTCGACGCCCGGCGGCCTGGTGGAGGACGGCGACGACCCACAGGCGGCGCTGCGCCGAGAATTGCTCGAAGAGCTCGGCCTCGACACCGCCGCCCTGCCAGCGCGGCCGGTGCTGCGCTTCGTCCGGGACCAGGAGATGCTCCGTCCCGGCGAGAGCGCGCCGCTCCGTCGCCGGCACCCGGTCTTCACCGCCCACCTGCCGACCTTCCCGTATGCCCCGCCGTTGTCCGGGGATGCCGCTACTGGTGGCTCGTCGTTTCGGGGGAGTGGGCCGGGCCATTGTGGTGGCCGAGGACGTCGGTGCTGAACTCCTGGTGCCAGTCGTTCAGTAGGCGGGCCTGATCGCGGGCCCGTTCCGCGAGGCGGTCAAGGGCTTGCGGGTCCAGCCGTGGCTCGTCGGCGGCGATGGCGCGTAGCGCCCGCCGCAGGGCTGCTTCACCCTCGACTCCGGTCCGCATCGCCTCCAGCTCGAGCAGGTCGCTGAGCGGGGAGCGGTGGAACAGCGTGCCGTTGGGCTTGAGCCGCGCGGCGCGCTCACCCGCGACGCCGAGCCAGGTCCGCCAGTGGCGCGCGAGCACGCCCAGGCGCTGCATGATGCGTATCAACTCGTCGCGGTCCTGGGCCACGTCGTCGGCCAGGCGGCGCAGCTCGGCGCTGCGGCGGCCGCCCCGGCCCGTCCTCGCCCTCGCAGGCCGCTGCTGACTCGGTGCCGGACGCCCGCCTCGGTGTCCGGCGCAGTCCGACCACGGGCGCCCGCGTAACCTTCACCGCCCAGCGGCGCCCCCACGCCGTGGCTCCCTTCCCGCGCAAGCCGTGACCGCAGTGGCCGGTCTTGCGCTGCCGCCCGGCGCGGGGCGGCCACGCCCACCCTCACCTCAGCCAGGAGCACCCACAGCCATGGCCCGCAAAAGCAAGAAGAGGCGACGCCATCCAGCCCACACCAAGCCCAGCCACAAGCTCCCGCGGCCCCGCCGCCTCACTGCTATGCGCGTTTCCCGGCGCAGGGAAGGGAACAAGGAACCGCACCTTGGCGCCCAACGACACCCGGCCCGACTGCCGCTGCGGCCCGGTCAGCCGGCCCGCCGGCCCTCCAGGGGCAGGATCAGGGAATGACACCGCCGGCGGGCGGCAGGCTGACCCTTGCCCGCGACGCGAGGGGTTGACGGTCACTCCGGCCGGCGCGCGGCGGAATCCACTCTGCGGCTTCGGTCCGTCTCGGGCTGTTGGAGGGCCGCGCGCAGGTCGTCCAGGCGCGCGAGGCAGGCGTCGACGGAGGCGATGGCGGCGGCGCTCTCCTGGCGCATCCGCCGCCCGACGGCCTGGAGCTGGTCCTCGATGCGTTGCCGTCGTTGCTCGGCGGTGATGGGGTCAGGCGCGCCGTTGGTCGCTGTCATCGCGGAGCTGTTCGGTGCGATGGGTGAGGTCGTCGAGGCGGGCGGCGAGGTGGGGGTGGCCGGCGGCGAGGTGGGGGCCCATGGCCGCCAGGGGCGCTATCAGGCCGGCTGGGTCGGTGGCGCCGAGGGCGGTGCGCAGGGCTGCCTGGGCGGGGCGGGCCCGGGGTGCGAGGTCGGTGAGCGCGGTGACCTGGGCGGCGAGGACGCGCAGATCGGCGGCGTTGTCCCGGGCCCAGACGGTGACGGCGCGGTCGGCGGCCCGCCGGTCACGTACCGCCTTCACCCGCTCCGCGCCGGTCCCACCGGCGACGGAGGTACCGCCTGCGGGCTTGAGGCGCAGGTAGCGGTTCTCGGCGGCCTGGCGGCTGGCAACGCCCATGGGCTCGGCCAGATCGGCCCAGGTCGCCCCCGAGGCGCGAGCCGCCTCCACCAGGGGGGCCTCCCAGCCGGCGAGTTCGGTGCGCAGCTCGCGCAGGAGCAGCAACGCGGCCAGCGTCTGCTCGGGCTGAGCCTGGGCGGCGGGCGGGGCGGTGGTCTCGGTGTCCTGGGCGGTGCGGACGGCGTCGTCGATGGCGGCGAGTGCCGCGGCGGCGGCGAGGAAGGACGCCGGTCCCGGCGGCGTCCCGCCGCCGGTGGCGGACGCGTCGGGCTCTCCCATTGCTGTCACTCCTTTGGCGACTCAGAGGTTTGTCATCCGATGGATGACATGTTAGAACGGATTCAGGTGAAGCGCACTGGCACCCATCAACCAGTGGAGGTGTTTCGCGATGCTGCTGCGCACCGATCCGTTCCGCGAGCTGGACCGCCTGACCCAGCAGTTCATTAACACGACCGGCACCTGGTCCCGGCCGACCCCGATGCCGATGGACGCTTACCGCGCCGGCGACGAGTACGTGATCTGTTTCGACCTCCCGGGCTGCGATCCGGAGGCGATCGACATCGACGTCGAGCGGAACATGGTGACCGTCAAGGCCGAGCGCCGGCCCCGTCACGAGGGCGAGGGCGTGAAGTGGGAGCTGTCCGAGCGCCCGCTGGGCGTCTTCTCCCGTCAGGTCGTGCTCTCCGACACCCTCGACCCAGCGGGGATCAGCGCCGACTACGACGCGGGGGTGCTGACCCTGAAGATCCCGGTCGCGGAGAGGGCCAAGCCCCGCAAGGTCGCGATCAGCCACAGCGAGGGCCGCAAGCAGATTCAGGCCTGACCTCCCCGATGCCGTTCCGCGCCGCGCTACTTCCCTGAGCGGCGGCGCGGAACCCCCTACCCGCCGGCCGCCTTGGGACATCGGGAGGTGGTGCTCAACCTGTCGGAGGTGACGTTCGTGGGCTCATCGGGCCTGGGCGCCCTCGTCCAGGCCCGTAACCAGGCCGACCACAGTGGCAGGCGCTGGCCCTACGAGGGGTCGGCCATGCCCCTCAAGTCGACCCGTACGCCTGGCCACCGTGACCCGGCCGGCCTGTCGTGTGGCCGGCCTGGTTCCGTTCCTGACGGAGGGATCTGCGGTGACTCTTCGATGGGAGGCGTTCCTGGACCAGGTCCAGGGACGCGGCGAATACGACACGCCCCAGGAAGCCGAGCGCTCCGCCCGCGTCGTGCTGGCGCTGCTCGGCGCTCACCTGGTCGGCGAGGTGCGTGCCCAGCTCGCGGCCCGCCTGCCCGAGACCCTCGCCTTGGTCCTGCTCAACCCGCTGCAGGCCGCCGAATCGCTCAGCTCCGAACGGTTCGTGCGCGCCACCGCGGCCTGGATCGAGGGCGCCACCGAAGCCACGGCCCTGTGGGACATCGGTGCCGTCCTGTCTACCGTGGCCGACGCCGCCGGCGACCAGCTCATGCGGCAGGTCCTGCTCCAGCTGCCGCCCGGCTACGACGTCCTGTTCGGCCGCCCCGCCGCCGGCCACCGCCCCTGACCCCCGTCCCGCACCGCCGCGAGCCCCGCGGCGGCCCGCTCTGGAAGGCCCGCGCCATGCCCCGGCGCCGCCGTCTGATCCAGCAGGTCCGCGCCCTCGACACGGTGCTGGCCCTGCTCGGCTCCCAGCCCACCGGCGACGAACGCTGCGACCTCGCCGCGGCCCTGCCCATGCGGGCTCGCGCCGTTTTCAGGCTCTCCTGCCGCATGTGTGGGTGCGCTGATCTGCGGCTGGACGTGAAACACGCCGCCCTCTGTGATCCTTGAGGTGTCGAGACTCAAATTGGATCAAGCAGAGAGACGGCGTGCCTGCCTTCAGCATATGGAAGCGCACCCTGATGGTCGAAAACACCGTGGTCGAGGCGGTGCGCTGGGACGAATCGGAACAGTGTGTGGTCGCGTCGGTGCGGCCTGACGCGCGGCGCCGTGGGCGGTGCGGGCTGTGCCGGCGCCCGGCCCCCTGGTACGACCGGGGACGCGGCCGGCGCCGGTGGCGGGATCTGGACCACGGGGCGGTGCGGGTGTTCCTGGAGGCCGATGCCCCGCGGGTCGCCTGCCCACGGCACGGTGCGACCGTGGCCTTCGTGCCCTGGGCCCGGCACGACGCCGGGCACACCCTGGCCTTCGACCAGCAGGCGGCGTGGATGGCCGCCGAGTGCTCCAAGAGCGCGGCGGCCGAGCTGCTGCGCTGCACCTGGCGCACGGTCGGGCGGATTGTCGAGCGCTACACCGCTGACCGCGACCGGGGTACCGACCGGCTGGCGGGGTTGCGCCGGATCGGGATCGATGAGATCTCCTACCGCAAGGGCCAGCGCTACATGGCCGTGGTGGTCGACCACG
>NZ_JBVHLF010000135.1:0-12632 GCF_055559155.1 Kitasatospora sp. NPDC024654 | reverse complement strand
TCACGGTCACCCGCGACCACCACCGCACGATGCTCGAACACCGACCGCGACACCACCAACGCGCGACCCACATCGGACAGTTCGAGCTCGGGTCGGTCGCCCAGGAAGGCCAGCAACCGCGCCGCCTGCCCGCGCAACGCCGCCTCACTCTTCGCCGACACCACCAGCGGCACCGCGCCGCCCTCGACCGGCTCGGCCGCGCTCGGCGCGGCGGCGGCCACCTCGACCGGCGCGTACTCCAGGATGGTGTGGGCGTTGGTACCGCTGATGCCGAAGGAGGACACGGCGGCCCGGCGCGGCCGGCCGGTCCGCGGCCACTCCCGCGCCTCGGTCAGCAGCTCCACCGCACCCGAGGCCCAATCCACCTTCGGCGACGGCTCGTTCACGTGCAGGGTCTGCGGCAGCACACCGTGCCGCATCGCCATCACCATCTTGATGATGCCGCCGACACCCGCCGCCGCCTGGGTGTGCCCGATGTTCGACTTCAACGAACCCAGCCACAACGGCCGCTCCGGCGACCGCTCCTGACCATAGGTCGCGAGCAGCGCCTGCGCCTCGATCGGGTCACCCAGCGGCGTCCCGGTGCCGTGCGCCTCGACCGCGTCGATCTCCTCCGCCGGCAGACCCGCGTTCGCCAGCGCCTGCCGGATCACCCGCTGCTGCGACGGACCGTTCGGCGCCGTCAGACCGTTGCTCGCACCGTCCTGGTTGACCGCCGAACCACGCACCACCGCGAGCACCGGGTGACCGTTGCGCTCGGCGTCGGACAGCCGCTCGACGAGCAGCATGCCGACACCCTCACCCCAGCCCGTGCCGTCCGCATCGGCCGAGAACGCCTTGCAGCGCCCGTCCGCCGACAGACCGCGCTGGCGGCTGAAGTCCACGAAGGTCTCGGGCGTGGCCATCACGGTCACGCCGCCCGCGAGCGCCATCGTGCACTCGCCGTTGCGCAGCGCCTGGATCGCCCAGTGCAGCGCGACCAGCGACGAGGAGCACGCGGTGTCCACCGTGACCGCCGGGCCCTCCAGGCCGAAGGTGTAGGCCACCCGCCCGGAGGCGATGCTGCCGGACACACCGGTGCCCAGATAGCCCTCGACCCCGTCCGGCAGCTCGCTGATCCCGGTGGCGTAGTCGTGGTACATCACACCGGCGAAGACACCCGTCCGGCTGCCCTTGAGCGTGGCCGGGTCGATGCCGGCGCGCTCGATCGCCTCCCAGGAGGTCTCCAGCAGCAGCCGCTGCTGCGGGTCCATCGCCAGCGCCTCACGCGGCGAGATCCCGAAGAACGCCGGGTCGAAGAGACCGGCGTCGTGCAGGAAGCCGCCCTCGCGGGAGTAGGTGGTGCCCTGGTGGTCCGGGTCCGGGTGGTAGAGACCGTCCAGGTCCCAGCCACGGCCGGCCGGGAAGCCGGAGACCGCGTCGCCGGCCTCGAACACCAGCCGCCACAGGTCCTCCGGCGACTCCACGCCACCGGGATAGCGGCAGGCCATCCCGACGATCGCGATCGGCTCGTCGATCGCCACGGCGGCCACCGGGCCGGTCGCGGCGGTGTCCGAAGCGTCGCCCAGCAGCTCGGCGAGCAGGAAGGCGGCCAGCGCCAGCGGGCTCGGGTAGTCGAAGACCAGTGTCGCGGGCAGCCGCAGGCCGGTCACGCCGTTCAGCTCGTTGCGCAGCTCGACGGCGGTCAGCGAGTCGAAGCCCAGCTCCTTGAACGCCCGACCGGCCTCCACGGCGGTCGCATCGGCGTAGCCCAGCACGGCTGCCACCCGACCGCACACCAGGTCGAGCAGCGCGGCCTCCCGCTCGCCCGCCGGCAGCGCCAGCAGCCGGCCGGCCAGCTCCGAGCCGCCGGCCGAGCCGGCCCGCGCGACCCGGCGGGCGGGGACCCGGACCAGCCCGCGCAGCAGAGCGGGCAGCGTGCCGGCGGCGGCCTGGGCCCGCAGCGCGGCGAGGTCGAGGCGCATCGGCACCAGCGCGGGCTCGCCCGTGGCGGTGGCGGCGTCGAGCAGGGTCAGGCCCTCCGCCGAGGAGAGCCCGTGGATGCCGGCGCGGCTCATCCGCTGGACGTCGAGTTCGTCCAGGCTGCCGACCATGCCGCTGCTGTCGGCCCACGGACCCCAGGCGAGCGAGGTGGCGGCGAGGCCCTGGGCACGGCGCCGAGCGGCGAGGGCGTCCAGGAAGACGTTGGCGGCGGCGTAGTTGCCCTGACCGGGGCTGCTCAGGGTGCCGGCGGCCGAGGAGAAGAGCACGAACGCCGAGAGCCCGTCGGTGAGTTCGTGCAGGTTGAGCGCCGCGTCCAGCTTCGGACGCAGCACCGTGTCGAGCCGCTCGGGGGTGAGCGAGGAGACGATCCCGTCGTCCAACACACCGGCCGTGTGCACCACGCCCGTCACCGGGTGCTCCGCGAGCAGCGCGGCCAGCGCGTCACGATCCGCCACATCACACGCGGCGACGATGGCGTCGGCACCCAACTCGGCGAGCTCGGCGACCAGTTCGGCCGCACCGGGCGCGTCCATGCCGCGCCGCGAGACCAGCAGCAGGCTCCGCAGGCCGTGTTCGACCACCAGGTGCCGGGCGACCAGACCGCCCAGCATCCCGGACGCGCCGGTCACCAGCACCGTGCCGTCAGCCTCGAACACCGGCGCCGGCTCCACGGCGGCGGCGACCCGCGCCAGCCGGGGCGCGCGCAGGGCGCCGCCACGGACCGCCAGTTCCGGCTCGCCCGCGGCGAGCGCGGCCGACAGGGCCTCACGGGAGAAGTCGCCGCCGTCGAGGTCCAGCAGCACCAGCCGGTCGGGGTTCTCCCCCTGCGCGGCGCGGACCAGGCCCCAGACCGGGGCGTGGGTGAGGTCCGCGAGACCGTTCCCGTCGGCCGCGACCGCGCCCCGGGTCACCAGGACCAGGCGGGAGGCGGCGAACCGGTCGTCCGCCAGCCAGTCCTGGACGATGGCGAGCGCGCCGTGCAGCGCGGCCCGGACCGCCCCGGCCGGGTCGGTGGCGTCGGTGTCAGCATCGGCGTGCAGCGTCAGGAACACCGCGTCGGGGGCGGCCAGGCCGCCGTCCACCGCCGCACCCAGCGCGGCCAGGTCGGCGAAGGCGGTGGTGGTGCCGCCGGCCACGGCCAGCGGGTCGGTACCCAGCACAGCCCAGCGGCCGGCCGGCGCCGCCGACACCGGCAGAGCGACCCACTCCACCCGGAGCAGCGACTCCACGAAGCCGCCGCGGGCGCTGCGCACCTGGGTGTCGGAGACCTCGCGGGAGACCAGCGACTCGACCGCGGCGACCGGCTGGCCGGCCTCGTCGGCCAGCAGCAGCGCGGCGGCCTCCTGGTTGCGCTCGGAGAGCCGCAGCCGCAGCGCGGTGGCGCCGGTGGCGTACAGGGTCACGCCGTTCCAGGCGAACGGAATGCGCGCCTGACGGGGGGCTTCCTCGCCCGCCGGGCCGGTGATGTCCAGGCCGAGCGCGTGCAGCGCGGAGTCCAGCAGCGCCGGGTGCAGACCGTAGAGCGCGGCTTCCTCGTGCGCGGCCTCCGGCAGGCGGAGCTCGGCGTAGACGTCGCCGTCGTGGCGCCAGGCGGCGCGCAGGCCCTGGAAGACCGGGCCGTAGCCGAAGCCGGCCGCGGCCAGCCGCTCGTACAGGTCCTCGACGGCGACCTCGACCGCGCCGGCCGGCGGCCACTCGGTCAGCTCGAACGACGGCTCGGCGCCCGCGGCGGGGGCGAGCACACCGGTGGCGTGCCGGGCCCACGGCTCTCCCCCAGCCTGGAGGCTGGCATGTGCCCCCACGGCGAGCGCGTCCTCCAGTCGCGAGTGCACGGTGAGCGGACGGCGTCCGGACTCGTCCGCGGCACCCAGCGCCAGCCTCAGCTGCACACCACCACGCTCGGGCAGGACGAGCGGCGCCTCCAGCGTCAGCTCCTCCAACACCTCACAGCCCACGCCGTCACCGGCCCGGATGGCCAGCTCGACGAAAGCGGTGCCCGGCAGCAGGATCGAGCCCATCACGGCGTGGTCGGCCAGCCACGGGTGGGACTGCACCGACAGCCGGCCGGTGAACACCACACCGTCGGCGTCCGGAAGTTCGATGCTGGCGCCGAGCAGCGGGTGCCCGGCCGCGCCGAGACCGATCGACGTCACGTCACCCATCGCCAGCAGCGGCGTGCGCGGCCAGTAGCGCTGGCGCTGGAAGGCGTAGGTCGGCAGGTCGACGCGCTGGGCGCCGGCGCCGGCGTAGAACGCCGTCCAGTCGACGGTCGCACCGCGCACGTACGCCTGGGCGAGCGCCGTGGTCAGCGTGCGGACCTCCGGGCGCTCGGCCCGCTGGACCGGCGCGAGCGCGGTGCCGTCCTCGGTGACGCAGTCCTGGCCCATCGCGGAGAGGGTGCCGTCCGGGCCCAGTTCCAGGAAGGTGCGGACGCCCTGGCCCTCCAGGGTCGCGACGGCGTCGCGGAAGCGGACCGCCTCGCGGACGTGGCGCACCCAGTAGTCGGGGGTGGTGAGGTCGGCCTCCTGGTCCAGCGTCGAGACGATCGGGATCCGCGGCGCGTGGAAGGTCAGACCCGCCACGACCGTGCGGAACTCCTCCAACATCGGCTCCATCAACGGCGAGTGGAACGCATGGCTCACCGTGAGCCGCTTCGTCTTGCGACCCTGCTCGGCCAGCTCGCCCGCGACCTCCAGCACGGCCGCCTCGGCGCCCGAAAGCACCACCGAGGACGGACCGTTGACCGCCGCGAGACCCAACTCGGCCTCGCGACCGGCCAGCAGCGGCAGCACCTCGTCCTCGGCCGCCTGCACCGCCACCATCGCACCACCAGTGGGCAGTTGCTGCATCAACCGACCACGCGCCGCCACCAGGGTCGCCGCGTCCGCCAGCGACAGCACACCCGCCACATGCGCGGCCGCGATCTCACCGATCGAGTGCCCGGCCAGGAAGTCGGGCAGCAGGCCCCAGGACTCGACCAGGCGGAACAGCGCGACCTCGATCGCGAACAGCGCCGGCTGCGTGAAGCCGGTCTCGTGGATCGACTCGCCCTCGGCGGCGAACACCACCTCGCGCAGCGGACGGTCCAGGTGCTGGTCCAGGTGCGCGAACACCTCGTCCAGCGCGTCCGCGAACACCGGGAACGCCTCGTACAGTTCACGGCCCATCCCGGCCCGCTGGCTGCCCTGACCGGTGAAGAGGAAGGCGAGCCGGCCCTCGCCGGCCGAGCCCTCGACCACGTTCGCCGCGGACTCGCCCGCCGCCAGCGCGCCCAGTCCGCGCAGCAGTTCCTCCCGCTCACCGGCGATCACCACCGCGCGGCGCTCCAGCGCCGCCCGGCCGGTCGCCAACGAGTACGCCAGGTCGACGAGTTCGCCGTCCCCGGCAACCGGCAGCAGCCGCTCCGCCTGGGCCCGCAGCGCGGTGTCGTGCTTCGCGGAGAGCACCACCGGCAGCACCGACGGCGCCACCGACGCCTCGACGGCCGACGGCTCCGCGAGCTCCGGCGCCTGCTCCAGGATGGTGTGCGCGTTCGTCCCGCTGAACCCGAAGGACGAGATGCCGACCCGGCGCGGCGCGCCGGTCCGCGGCCACGCGGTCGCCTCGGTCAGCAGCTCCACCGCGCCCGTCGACCAGTCGACGTGCGGCGTGGGCTGCTCCACGTGCAGGGTCTGCGGCAGCACGCCGTGCCGCATCGCCATGACCATCTTGATCACACCCGCGACACCGGCCGCGGCCTGGGTGTGCCCGATGTTGGACTTGATCGAGCCCAGCCAGAGCGGCTGGTCGGCCGGCCGCTGCCCGTAGGTGGCGAGCAGGGCCTGCGCCTCGATCGGGTCACCGAGCGCCGTGCCGGTGCCGTGCGCCTCCACCGCGTCGATCTGGTCGGCGGTCAGGCGCGCGTTCTCCAGCGCCTGGCGGATCACCCGCTGCTGGGACGGGCCGTTCGGGGCGGTCAGGCCGTTACTGGCACCGTCCTGGTTGACGGCGCTGCCGCGCACGATCGCCAGCACCGGGTGCCCGTTGCGGCGGGCGTCGGAGAGCCGCTCGACCAGCAGCATGCCCGCGCCCTCGCCCCAGGCGGTGCCGTCGGCGGCGGCGGAGAAGGCTTTGCAGCGGCCGTCCGCCGACAGCCCGCGCTGGCGGCTGAAGTCGAGGAAGGTGTCGGGCGTGGCCATCACGGTGACGCCACCGGCGAGGGCGAGCTCGCACTCGCCGTTGCGCAGCGCCTGCACCGCCAGGTGCAGCGATACCAGCGAGGAGGAGCAGGCCGTGTCGACGGAGACCGCCGGGCCCTCCAGGCCGAAGGTGTAGGAGAGCCGGCCGGCCAGCACGCTGGCCGAGGTGCCGGTGCCGAGGTGGCCTTCGAGCTCCTCGGGCGAGTTCATCAGCAGCGCGAGGTAGTCCTGGCCGTTGGTGCCGGCGAAGACGCCGGTCCGGCTGCCGCGCAGCGTGCCCGGGTCGATGCCCGCCCGCTCGAACGCCTCCCAGCTGGTCTCCAGCAGCAGGCGCTGCTGCGGGTCCATGGACAGCGCCTCGCGCGGCGAGATGCCGAAGAAGGCGGGGTCGAACTCGGCCGCGTCGTAGAGGAATCCGCCCTCGCGGGTGTAGATCCTGCCGACCCGCTCCGGGTCCGGGTCGTAGAGCGTGTCGACGTTCCAGCCGCGGTCGTCCGGCAGACCGGACATCGCGTCGGTGCCCGCGACGAGCAGCTGCCACAGCTGCTCGGGGGTGCTGACGCCACCGGGGAAGCGGCAGCTCATCGCGACGATGGCGATGGGCTCGTCGTCCACCGCGGTGGACGTCACGGTCGGTGTCGCCGCGCTGGCCCCCTGCTGGCCGAGCAGCTCGGAGCGCAGGTGCTCGGCGAGCGCGTCGGCCGTCGGGTAGTCGAAGACCAGGCTGCTCGGCAGGCTCAGGCCGGTGGTCGCGTTGAGGCGGTTGCGCAGCTCGACGGCGGTCAGCGAGTCGAAGCCGAGCTCCTTGAAGGCCCGGCCGGACTCCACCGTCTCCGTACCGGTGTGGGCCAGGACGGCAGCGACGTTGTCGCGCACCAGCTCGAGCAGGGCGCGCCGCTGCTCGGCCTCGGACAGGCCGGCCAGGTGGCCGGTCGGCGAGCCGGCGGCGACCGGCGCCTCGGCGCCGGCGGCCGGGCGGGCCTCCGGGAGGTCGCCGAAGAGCTCGCTGGGGCGAGCGGCCGTCATGACGGACAGGAAGCGGTCCCAGGCGATGTCGGCGACCGTGAGGGCGCCGTCACCGTGGTCCAGGGCCTGCTGGAGGGCGGCGACGGCCAGTGCCGGAGCCATCGGCGGGACACCGTCGCGGCGCAGCCGCTGCTCGAGGGTCGCGTCGGCGGCCATGCCGCCCTGCGCCCACGGGCCCCAGGCGATCGAGGTGGCCGGCAGGCCGTCGGCGCGACGCTGCTCGGCCAGCGCGTCCAGGAACGCGTTGGCGGCGGCGTAGTTGCCCTGGCCGGCGTTGCCGACCGTGCCGGCGATCGAGGAGAAGAGCACGAACGCCGAGAGTCCGTCGGTGAGTTCGTTCAGGTTGCGGGCGGCGTCCACCTTCGGACGGGTGACGCCGGCGAAGCGCTCGGCGGTCAGGCCGTCCACCATGCCGTCGTCCAGCACGCCGGCGGTGTGGAACACCGCCGACACCGGCTGCTCCAGCGACGCGAGCAGCGCGGCCAGCGCGTCACGGTCGGCCACGTCACACGCGGCGACGGTGGCGGCGACGCCCAGCGCGGCCAGCTCCTCCCGCAGTTCGGCCGCACCCGGAGCGTCCGGGCCGCGCCGGCTGGTGAGCACCAGGTGCTCGGCGCCGTTGCGGGCCAGCCAGCGGGCCACCTCCGCACCCAGCGCACCGGTGCCACCGGTGACCAGCACCGTGCCGGACGGCTGCCACGTGACGGCCTCGCCTCGGGACGAACGCACCAGGCGGCGGCCGAAGACACCCGACGCGCGAACCGCGACCTGGTCCTCGCCACCCACGCCGGCCAGCACACCGGCCAGCCGCGCGAGCACCCGCTCGTCGATCGAGGAGGTCGTGGGGAGGTCGACCAGACCGCCCCAGCGCTCCGGGTGCTCCAGCGCCACCACCCGGCCCAGACCCCAGATCTGCGCCTGTGCGGGGTTGGCCAGCCGGTCCGAGCGGCCCGTCGACACCGCACCGCGCGTCACGCACCACAGCGGCGCGACGACACCCGTGTCACCCAGCGCCTGCACGAGCGTCGCGGTGAGCATCGGCTCCCCGTCCGGCGCCGGCAGCCACACCACGCCGGTGACCGCGGTGGCGTCATCCACCGCGTCACGCAGCAGCCGCGCCACCGAGTCGCGTTCCACGGCCGCGCCGTCGACCTCGACCTGCCGGACCTCGACGCCACGCGCGGACAGCGCGCGCAGCAGGGCGAGCACGGCGGTGTCCTCGGCCGACCCGGCCGGGAACGCCACCAGCCAGGTGCCCGAGAGGGCACGCGAGGCGGCTTGGCGCAGCGGCTTCCAGGTGATCCGGTAGCGCCAGCCGTCCACCGTCGCCTGCTCGCGGCTCTTGCGGCGCCAGGCCGAGAGCGCGGGCAGCACCGAGCTGAACGGCTGGTCGCCGCCCAGCTCCAGGGCCGAGGAGAGGGCGTCCAGGTCACCGCTGTCGACGGCCGCCCAGAAGCTGGCGTCCACCGCGTCGGTCTGCGCCTCGGCCGGGGCCGCCGGGGCGGCGGCGTTCTCCAGCCAGTACCACTCCCGCTGGAAGGCGTAGGTCGGCAGGTCCACCCGCCGCGCACCGCGTCCGGCGAACACCGCCGGCCAGTCCACGGCCACACCGCGCACGTGGAGTTGGCCGAGGGCGGTGGTCAGCGTGCGGGCCTCGGGACGGTCGGCGCGCAGCACCGACGCGAACACCGCGTCCTCGGTCACGCAGTCCTGGCCCATCGCGGCGAGCACGCCGTCCGGGCCGAGCTCCAGGAAGGTGCGGACGCCCTGGCCCTCCAGGGTCTGGACGGCGTCGCGGAAGCGGACCGCCTCGCGCACGTGCCGCACCCAGTACTCGGACTCGGTCGGGTCGGCGGACTGGTCGAGGGTCGAGACGATCGGGATCCGCGGCGCGTGGAAGGTCAGACCCGCCACGACCGTGCGGAACTCCTCCAACATCGGCTCCATCAACGGCGAGTGGAACGCATGGCTCACCGTGAGCCGCCGGGTCTTGCGACCCTGCTCGGCCAGCTTGCCCGCGACCTCCAGGACGGCCGCCTCGGCGCCCGAAAGCACCACCGAGGAAGGACCGTTGACCGCCGCGAGACCCAACTCGGCCTCCCGACCGGCCAGCAGCGGCAGCACCTCGTCCTCGGCCGCCTGCACGGCCACCATCGCACCACCGGCCGGCAGTTGCTGCATCAGCCGACCACGCGCCGCCACCAGGGTCGCGGCATCGCCCAGCGAGAGCACACCCGCGACGTGCGCGGCGGCCAGCTCACCGATCGAGTGACCCGCCAGGAAGTCCGGGCGGACGCCCCAGGACTCGACGAGCCGGAACAGGGCCACCTCGACCGCGAACAGCGCCGGCTGGGTGTACGCCGTCTCGTCGATCCGCTCGCCCGCGAAGACGACATCCTTCAGCGGCCGGTCCAGGTGCCGGTCCAGCTCCGCGCAGACCGCGTCGAACGCCTCGGCGAACACCGGGAACACGGCGTGGAGTTCGGCCCCCATGCCGACCCGCTGGCTGCCCTGACCGGTGAACAGGAACGCCGTCCGGCCCGCCGTACCGGCGGTGCCGAGCAGCGCGTCGGCGGCCGGCTCGCCGGCGGCCAGCGCGGCCAGCGCACGGGCGAACTCCGCGCGCTCGCCGGCGACGAGCACCGCGCGGTGCTCCAGCATCGCCCGGCCGGTCGCCAGCGAGTAGGCCAGGTCGCTGGTGGTCGGCCCGGTCTCCGTGTCGAGCTGGGTGAGGTGGGTGAGCAGCGCCCGCGCCTGGTCGCGCAGGGCCTCCTCGCCGCGGGCCGAGAGAAGCCACGGCTGGACGGCGGGCATCGGCGCGCCGGCGGCCTCGACCTCGGCGTCCTCGAAGACGGGTGCCTGCTCCACGATGGTGTGGGCGTTGGTGCCACTGAAGCCGAAGGACGACACACCGGCCCGGCGCGGCCGGCCGGTCCGCGGCCACTCGCGCGCCTCGGTGAGCAGCTCGACCGCGCCCGCCGACCAGTCGACGTTCGCGGAGCGCTCGTCCGCGTGCAGGGTGCGCGGCAGCACGCCGTGGCGCATCGCCATCACCATCTTGATGACGCCGCCGACACCCGCCGCCGCCTGGGTGTGCCCGATGTTGGACTTCAACGAGCCCAGCCAGAGCGGCTGGTCGGCCGCCCGGTCCTGCCCGTACGTCGCCAGCAGCGCGTGCGCCTCGATCGGGTCGCCCAGCGGGGTTCCGGTGCCGTGCGCCTCGACCACGTTCACCTGGTCGGCCGTCAGTCCGGCGTCCTTGAGCGCCTGGCGGATCACCCGCTGCTGCGACGGACCGTTCGGCGCCGTCAGACCGTTGCTCGCGCCGTCCTGGTTGATCGCCGAGCCACGCACGATCGCCAGCACCGGGTGTCCGTTGCGCCGGGCGTCGGAGAGCCGCTCCACGAGCAGCATGCCGGCTCCCTCGGCCCAGCCCGTGCCGTCCGCGCCGGCCGAGAACGCCTTGCAGCGCCCGTCCGAGGCCAGGCCGCGCTGACGGCTGAAGTCGATGAACGCCTCCGGCGTGGCCATGACGGTGGCGCCACCGGCGAGCGCCATCGTGCACTCGCCCTGACGCAGCGCCTGCACCGCCAGGTGCAGGGCGACCAGCGAGGAGGAGCAGGCGGTGTCGACGGTGACGGCCGGGCCCTCCAGGCCCAGGGTGTAGGCGACGCGCCCGGAGGCGACGCTGCCGGCGGTACCGGTGCCGAGGTAGCCCTCGACCCCGTCCGGCAGCTCGCTGACCGAGGTGGCGTAGTCGTGGTACATCACACCCGCGAAGACGCCGGTGCGGCTGCCCTTGAGCAAGACCGGGTCGATGCCGGCCCGCTCGATCGCCTCCCAGGAGACCTCCAGCAGCAGGCGCTGCTGCGGGTCCATCGCGATGGCCTCGCGCGGCGAGATGCCGAAGAACGCCGGGTCGAACAGGCCGGCGTCGTGCAGGAAACCGCCCTCGCAGGAGTACGAGGTGCCCTTGTGGTCCGGGTCCGGGTGGTAGAGGTTCTCCACGTCCCAGCCACGGCCGGCCGGGAAGCCGGAGATCGCGTCGCCACCCTCGGTGACCAGCCGCCACAGGTCCTCCGGCGACTGGACGCCGCCCGGGTAGCGGCAGGCCATGCCGACGATGGCGATCGGCTCGTCGGCCACCCGGGCCGGTGCCGAGCTGGTGGCCGCGGCCGCCGGGTGGGCGCCGACGATCTGGGTGCGCAGGTAGTCGGCGAGCGCGGCGGGGGTCGGGTAGTCGAAGATCAGGGTGGGCGGCAGGCGCAGGCCGGTGGCCGTGTTGAGCGCGTTGCGCAGCTCGACGGAGGTCAGCGAGTCGAAACCGAGGTCCTTGAAGGCGCGGCCGGCCTCGATCACCTCGGGCGAGGCGTGTCCCAGTACGGCGGCCACCCGCACGCGCAGGACCTCGAGCAGCTCGCGGTCCAGCTCGGCCTCGGAGAGGCCGGCCAGTCGGCGCATGAGCTCCGAACCGCCGCCCGCGCCGGCCAGCGCGGCCCGGCGGGAGGGGACCCGGACCAGGCCACGCAGCAGGGCGGGCAGCGTGCCGGCGGCGGCCCGGGTGCGCAGGGCGGTCACGTCGAGGCGCATCGGGACCAGGACGGCGTGGCCGAGGCCGGCGGCGGTGTCGAGCAGGGCCAGGCCCTCGGCGTTGGCGAGGCCGGACATGCCGTCGCGCGCCAGGCGCTGGAGATCGGCGGCGTCCAGGGCGCTCGCCATGCCGCCGTCGGCCCACGGGCCCCAGGCCAGCGAGAGCGCGGGCAGGCCCAGCTGGGCCCGGTGGACGGCCAGCGCGTCCAGGAAGGCGTTGGCGGCGGCGTAGTTGGCCTGGCCGGCGCCGCCGAGGGTGGCGGCGTTCGAGGAGTAGAGCACGAAGGCGGCCAGGTCGAGCCCGGCGGTCAGCTCGTGCAGGTTGAGCGCGGCGTCCACCTTGGGCCGCAGCACGGCGTCGAGCCGCTCCTCGGTGAGCGAGGAGAGCACGCCGTCGTCCAGGACGCCCGCCGTGTGCACGACGGCGGTGAGCGGACGCTCCAGCGAGCCGAGCAGTTCGGCGACCGCCGCACGGTCGGCCACGTCGCACGCCGCCACCGTCACGGTGGCGCCCAACTCGGACAGTTCATCGATCAGTTCGGCCGCTCCCGGGGCGTCGGCGCCGCGCCGGCTGGTGAGCAGCAGGTGCCGGGCGCCGTGCTCGGTGACCAGGTGCCGGGCGGCCACGGCGCCCAGCGCGCCGGTGCCACCCGTGATCAGGACGGTGCCGTCCTGGTCCAGCCGCCAGGCCGTACCGCCCTGCGGCTCGGTCAGCGCCTCGTCCGTGGCGACCCGGGCCAACCGCGGCACGTGGCAGCCACCCTCACGGATCGCCAGCTCCGGCTCACCACTGGCCAGCCCAACCGCCACCGAGGCCACCGAGGTCGCCGCCGCGTCCAGATCCAGCAGCACGAA
>NZ_JBVHLF010000134.1:0-12684 GCF_055559155.1 Kitasatospora sp. NPDC024654 | reverse complement strand
GGGGGTGGGGTCCCCCTCGCCGGGCGGTTCGGCCAACCCCACCCCCGCGCCCCCCCCCCCCCCCCCCCCCCCGGCCGCGCTCAGCGCGAGTTCGCGCAGCCGGATCACTGGCTGCGGGATGATGTCGCCGGTTGTCGTCATCGTCCGCTCCCTCAGGCGCCGTGCTGGGCGACCAGGTCGAACGGCGCCGGCTCGGCCTGGGCGAGCCCCATCACCTTGCCGACCCGCGAGCGGAACTCCGGGGAGGCGGTCGCCGCCTTGTGCGCGGCCGCGTCGTCCCACTCGGCGGTCTCGACGTACACCCGGGCGTCGGCGGCCGAGCGGTACAGCCGGTGGGAACGGAAGCCCGGTTGGGCGCTCATGAAGGCGGTGATCTCCTTGACCAGGGACTCGAATTCGGTGGTGTCACCGGTGACGGTGAAGCGGTTGATGAACGTGAACACGTTGATTCTCCTTGGGTGTTGTGAGGTGGGTCAGAGCGAGCCGAGCAAGCGGTCGCGCAGCTCGCGCCGCTGGACCTTGCCGGTGGCGGAACGCGGGATGCCCTCCACCAGGTGCAGTTGCCGCAGGTGCTCGTAGTAGGGGAGTTGGGCGTTGGCGAACTCGGCCAGGGCGGCCGGGTCGACGCCCTCGCCACGCGGCACGACCAGTCCGACGGCGACCGCGCCACTCAGGTCGTCGGGCTGATCGAAGACCACGCAGTCGGTGACCGCCGGATGCCGCATCAGCACCCGCTCGATCTCGGTCGGCGACACCAGCCAGTTGTCGCACTTGAAGACGTCCTTGATCCGGTCGACGACGAACAGCCTGCCCGCCTCGTCGATCCGGCCGACGTCCCCGGTGCGGAACCAGCCGTCCGCGTCGACGGCGTCACCGTGTCCGTCGCCCAGGTAGCCCAGCATCAGCTGCGGCCCCCTGACCTGGATCTCGCCGCGCTCGCCCGCCGGCAGCACCGCGCCGGTCCGCACGTCGACGATCCGGCAGGCCGTCCCGGCCACCGGTGGGCCGCTGGAGCCGACGGTGGGTCCCTCCGGAAGGTCGAAGTGCGTCGAGGGCGATGTCTCGGCGAGACCGTAGCCCTGGACCACCGGGACGCCGAAGTGCTCCGACAGCGTCATCGTCGTGCGGGGCGGCAGCGCGGAACCCCCGGACAGCACCACCCGCAGCGACGGGATCCGCAGGCTCGGCAGGCGCTCGTCCTCGGCCAGCCGGGACAGCCGCACCGGGAGGCTGTACAGGTGCGTCGCCTGCCACGCGCCGGCCAGCCGCACCATCGCCTCCCGGTCCTCCGCCGGGCAGAGCAGGTGGGTCGCGCCGACCGCGAGCGCGGTGTTCAGGTGCATGAGGTGGAACGAGGGCAGGTTGTTGAGCGAGACCGAGTCCGCGTCCAGGCGGTGCGCGTGCGCCGACTGGGCGGCGTTCACCAGCAGGTTGCGGTGGCTCAGCCGCACCGTCTTGGGCGCGCCGGTGGTGCCGCTGGTGAACTGCAGGCAGGCGGTCTCCACGGCCTCGCCGGCCGGGACGACGGCTCGCGGCAGCTCGCCCAGGACAGGCGTGCCGTCGCCCGCCTCCGCGGTCACCACGAGCTGCCGCAGCTTCGGCAGCCGGTCGCGCAGCGCCGCGATCCGGCGGTGCATCGGGGGTGAGAGCACTGCCGCCCGCGCGCCACAGGAGTCGAGGACGTGCACCAGGGTGTCGTCCGGCACGAGCGGGTTGAACATTGCGCTGGTGTTCCCGGAGCGGGAGATGCCCAGGAAGGTGACGGCGAACTCGACGGTGAGCTCGGCGGCGATCGCGATCACCGTTCCGGGGCCGCCGAACGCGTCGCGCAGCGCCTCGGCGCACTCGGTCACCCGCTGGTCCAGGTCGGCGTAGTCGATCACCCGGCCGTCGGAGACCAGGGCCGGGTGGCGGGGTGTGCGCCGGGCCGCGCGCCGGAGCAGATCGTCGATCCGGGGACCGCCGATCAGCTCCGCCACGGTGTCCAGCGGGGCGCCGAAGGTCGTACTGTCCGCAGGGACGTTCACGTCGGGCCTCCTCTCAGGCGGCGGGCAGGTCGTCCCGGTACACCTGGCGGTGCCGGACCTTCAGCTCGCCGGCCACCCGCACCAGGCGGTCCTCGCAGCTGGTGCTCAGGTGCACCGCGGCCGAACCGCCCTTGGGGGTGGCGATGATCAGGGCGTATGTCCTGGCCAGCACGCTCCCGTCCGGCTGCTCGGCGAGCTCCAGCATCCCGAGCCAGTGCCGGTGCCGGACCCCGGCGGCGGCCAGGCGCGCGGCGGCCTCGCCGGCGCCGCGCTCGATGGCGGCCCGGCCCTCCTGCGGGTGCGGTCGGGCGTTGGCCGCGAACACGCCGTCCTCGGTGAAGGTCGCGGCCCACTCGGTGACCGCGCCCTCGTCCAGGTAGCGCATCTGCCGGCCGTAGAAGTGTTGGACCTCCTCGTAGAGCGATCCGGTCATGCTTCGGGCCTCCTCGGGGCGTCGGGGGTTGGGTACGGCGACGCTCCCACCCCCGTTTCGAATCCCGTTGGAGTGGTGGCTCGCCCGCTCGAACCGGAGTCGAAGCTGGCCGGGCAGGGTCGGCTCAGGGCCCGGAACGAGCCCGTAACCCGGAGCGGAGACAGGAGAGCGAACAGCGATGAGCACCGAGACAACCGGCACGGTCGCCCTGGTGACAGGAGCGACCAGCGGGATCGGACTGGCCAGCACCGTCCGGTTGGCGGGGCGCGGGCTAAGCGTCTTCATCTGCGCCCGTACCCCGCAGGCCGTCGCCGAGACGGTCACCCGGCTGCGCGGCGAAGGCCTGGAGGTGGACGGCGTCGCGGCCGATGTCCGCTCCCAGGAGGACGTGGCGAAGGCGGTGCAGGCCGCGGTGGACCGCTTCGGCCCGATCGGCGTGCTGGTCAACAACGCCGGACGCAGCGGCGGTGGCGTCACCTCGACCATCACCGACGAGCTCTGGCACGACGTGATCGAGACCAACCTCACCAGCGTCTTCCGCGTCACCCGCGAGGTCCTCACCACCGGCGGCATGGAGGCGGCCGGCCACGGGCGGATCATCACCGTCGCCTCCACCGGCGGCAAACAGGGTGTCCCGCTCGGGGCGCCGTACTCGGCCTCGAAGGCCGGCGTCATCGGCTTCACCAAGGCGCTCGCCAAGGAGCTCGCCGCCACGGGCACCACGGTCAACGCGGTCTGCCCCGGCTATGTCGAGACCCCGATGGCGGTCCGGGTCCGCCAGGCGTACGCCACCACCTGGCAGACCACCGAGGAGGACGTGCGCGCGAGGTTCGAGCAGAAGATCCCGCTCGGCCGCTACTCCACCGCCGAGGAGGTGGCGGGCATGGTCGAGTACCTGACCACGCCCGCCGCCGCTTCCATCACCGCGCAGGCGATCAACGTCTGCGGCGGCCTCGGCATCTACTGAGCAACACCTCCGACCAATGTCAACCTCCTTGAGGGAAGGGCCGGTCCGACGAATGACCCGAACCCAGCACACCAGCCACGAGATCGACGTGGCCGCCCCCGCCGACGTCGTCTACGCCGTCATCGCCGACGCCGAGGCCTGGCCGCGGCGCTTCGCGCCGACGCTCCACGTGGAACGCGCGGAGCTGGCGCCCGGCGCCGAGCGCCTGCGGATCTGGGCTCGCGCCAACGGCGAGGTGAAGCACTGGACGTCACGCCGGGACCTGGACGCCGGCCTGCGCCGGATCCGGTTCCGGCAGGAGGTCTCCTCGCCCCCCGTCGCCTCGATGGCGGGGGAGTGGCGGGTGACCGAGCGCCCCGGCGGCGCCACCCTCACCCTCACCCATGAGTTCACCGCCGTCGACGACGACCCGAAGGGCATCGAGTGGATCACTGAGGCCACCGACCGCAACAGTCGCACCGAACTCGGCAACATCAAGGACCTCGCCGAGCGGTGGTCCCAACTAGCCGACCTGGAATTCGAGTTCGAGGACTCGGTGCTGGTCGCCGCTCCGCTGGAGACGGTCCACGACTTCCTCCACGACGCCGCCTCCTGGCCGGCCCGACTGCCCCACGTCGCCCGGCTCGACCTGCGCGAGGAGGCCGGCGGCATCCAGCACATGGCGATGGACACCCGCACCGCCGACGGCTCCGAGCACACCACCGAGTCCGTCCGGATCTGTTTCCCCGGGGCCGACATCGCCTACAAGCAACTGCGCACCCCGTCGATGATGGCCGCCCACACCGGCCGCTGGTCCTTCGAACAGACCGAGCACGGCGTCCGGGTGAGTTCCTGGCACGCTGTCGTGCTCAATCCGGAAGCCGTCCCCGCCGTCCTCGGCCCGGACGCCACCACGGCCACCGCCCGCCGGTTCATCCGCGAGGCGGCCGGCGGCAACAGCCGCGCGACCCTGGGGCTCGCCAAGCGGTTCGCCGAGGAACGCCATGACTGATCCCGCCCCGGCTGTCCTCGTCGCCGGCGCCGGCCCGGTCGGGCTCACCGCGGCGCACGAACTCGCCCGGCGCGGCGTGCGGGTCCGCCTGATCGACGCCGCCGCCGGTCCGGCGACCAGCAGCCGGGCATTGGCGGTGCACGCCCGGACCATGGAGTTGCTCGACCAGCTGGGGGCGCTCGACCAGCTGCTGCCGCTGGGCCGGCGGGTCACCCACTTCACCATGCACCGGCGGGGCCGCACCCTGATCCGCTTCGACACCAACTACCGGGAAATGCCCACCCGTTACCCGTTCAGTCTCATGGTGGACCAAGTGGTCACCGAGCGGGTGCTGCGCGAGTGCGCCGCCGGGCAGGGCGTCGACGTCGAGTGGGGCGTCGAGCTGATCGGCCTGCGCCCCGAGGCCGACGCCGTCCAGGCCACCCTGCGCCACCCCGACGGGCGGACCGAGCAGACCCTGGCGCCCTGGCTGATCGGTGCCGACGGCGGCCACAGCACCGTCCGACGGCAGCTCGGCATGCGCCTGATCGGCGACTCCACCCAGACCTGGCTCAACGCCGACGTGACGCTCGACGCCGACCTGTCGCCGGACAGCAACCATCTGCTGCACACCGACCCGGGTACCCTGCTGCTAGTCCCGTTCCCCGAACCGGGCAAGTGGCGCGTGGTGGACACCGCGGACGTCCACGGCGCGGACGACCCCGAGCTGATCCGGCGCCGGCTGGCCGGCAAGATCGGCCGGACACTCGGTCGGCAGGTCGAAGTCGGCACGCCCAGCTGGCTCTCGGCCTTCACCGTGCAGCAGCGCCAGATCACCCGGATGCGCTCGGGCCGCTGCTTCCTCGCCGGTGACGCCGCCCACGTGCACAGCCCGGCCTCCGGGCAGGGCATGAACAGCGGCATCCAGGACGCCTGCAACCTCGCCTGGAAGCTCGCCGACGTGATCCGCGGCCACGCCGGGCCCGGACTGCTCGACAGCTACGACGCCGAGCGCGTCCCGACCGGAGCCGTCCTGCTCCGCTCCACCCGGACCGCCACCGCGCTGGTCTCGCTGCGCACCGCCCTGGCCCCGACCCTGCTCACCGTGGGCACCGCCGCACTGCGCCGGATATCACCGCTGAAGCGCAAGGTCGAAGGCCGGATGATCCGCGGCTTCTGCGGGCTCGGCCTGGCCTACCCGGACAGCCCGCTCACCCGCGCGGCCACGCCACCCGGTAGCGGGATCAGGCCCGGCGACCGGGTCGGCTGCGATGCCCGCTCGGTGAGCGCGCACCCCGGCTGGTCCGCACTCCGCGACGAACTCGCCGACCCGCGCTGGACGTTGATCGCCACCCCACCTGCCGCCGACCGGTCCGGGCACCGCGAGGCGCTGGCCCGGATGGAGCGGCTGTTCGGCGCGGCGGTGTCCGTCAGGGCGGTCGGCGACGCGGACGGGTCGGGCGACTTGCCCGACCCCGACGGCGCGCTGCGCTCTGGACTGGGCCTGGCGCCCGGGGACTTCCTGCTGATCAGGCCGGACGGGTACGTTGCCGCGCGCGACCGCGGACCGGACCGATACCTCGCCGTCCTCGAGGACTGCACCCTGCTGCCGGAAGGGGTCACCCATGCGCGTCATTGACCTGTCCTCGGCGATCGACGCCGGCGCCTGGGAAGTGGACGGCATCAAGCACGAGGTGCTGACACCGGCCGAAGGCGCGCGGCACATGGCCGAGGGCATGCTCCGCAACCACGGCATCGCCTTCGACATCGCCGACCTGCCCGACGGCGAATTGCTCTCGCTGGACACCCTGACCCTGACCACCCACACCGGCACGCACGTCGACGCGCCGTCGCACTACGGCAGCAAGGCCGCGTACGGCGTGCCACGCCACATCCACGAGTTGCCGCTGGAATGGTTCATCGGCCCGGGGGTCGTCCTCGACCTGACCGACGGCGGGGTCGGGACGATCGGTGCGGAGCGGCTGCGGAGGGCCTTCGCCGACATCGGTCACACCCCGAGTGCCGGGGAGATCGTCCTGCTGCACACCGGTGCCGACCGACTCGCCGGAACCCCGGAGTATTTCACCCACTTCGCCGGCCTCGACGGTGAGGCGACGAACTTGCTGCTCGACCTCGGGGTGCGGCTCATCGGGACGGACGCCTTCGGTCTCGACGCGCCTTTCCCGCACATGCTCTCCGAGTTCCGGCACACCGGAGACCATTCCGTGCTGTGGCCCGCGCATTTCGCTGGACGACAGCGGGAGTACTGCCAGATCGAGCGGCTGGCCAATCTGGGCGCACTGCCCGCGCCGACCGGATTCACGGTGCAGGCCTTTCCGGTCAAAGTCGTCGGTGCGGGCGCGGGTTGGACGCGAGCGGTGGCACTGCTCGATTGACCCCACGATGACCGTTCGTGGTCCAGTTCCCCGAACGGCACCGACGGAACACTGGGTCCCGATCGCCAAGTGGTGATCGGGACCCAGTGGTTCGTGTCCGGCGAATGGTCAGATCCTGCCGAACGCCCGCAGCATGTACTCCTTGCGGTCCAGCGGGTTGGTGTCCGTCCGCCGCCGGCTCGGGGCCGGGCCGGTGGCCGGCCGGTAGCTGTGGAACCGGGTGAGCAGGGTACCCTCGCCCTGGCTCAGCCCGGGCAGCCGCTGCTCGAACTCCTGTACCGTGCGGGCCGGAATGGTGCCTTCCACCAGGCAGGTACTGCCCTGTCCCCGGGTCGACTCCGGGGTGGCGCCACACTCGACCAGGTTCAGCAGGGCGGCGCTGGCGTTCTCGGCCGGCACCTCCAGTTCGAACCGGTTGACCGGCTCGAACACCTGCGTCCCGGCCTGCTTGAGCGCGTTCATCAGCACCAGCGGGGTGAGCTTGCGGAAGTCACCCGCCGCGCTGACCGGGCTGGCGAACCCGGAGTGGGTCAGCGTCACCAGGATGTCCAGCACCTCCCAGCCGTTCAGCCCCTGCTGCAGGGTGGCGCGCACGGCCTCCTCGATGGCCTTGTGGAACGCGTGCGGCAGCGAGCCGAGCTCCACCGAGCGGCGGAAGACAACCCCCGAGCCCGGCGCTCCGGGCTCGACCCGCAGTCCGACCGTGGCCCAGAAGAAGGTCTTGCTCCGGTAATCGATCTCCTCCACCGACTCGCCGACTCCGACCGGGCGCTCGACGCAGATGATCCGGGTGCCCTCGAACACCACGTCCAGCTTGTAGTCGTCGGCGAGCGTTGCCGCGATGACCTCCTTCTGCACCTCGCCGTAGAGCGAGACCGAGATCTCCTGCTCCTCGTCGTCCTTGCGGACGTTGATGAACGGGTCCTGATCGGCCAGTTGCAGGAGCGCGTCGTAGAGTTCGGGCATCGCCCCGGACCTGGCCGGCCGGATCACGGTCTCCAGGCTCGGCGGCGCGAAGAGGTGCTCTCCGTCCAGCCCGTCCCCGGAGCCGAGCCGGTCGCCGATCCGGATGCCCTTGAGCCCCCAGACCTTGGCGATGTCACCCGCGCGGGCCTGCGCCTCCACCACCGCGGAACCCCGGTCGAACACCTCGACCACGGTGGTGCGGCCGGGTAGTTCGACGACGCCGCCGTGCTGGTCACGCCGGAAGACGGACACTTTCGACCGGGGCCCGAGCGCCCCCGTCCGCAGTCGTACGAAGGCGACCTTCTCACCCGCCCAGCCACGCTCGATCTTGAACACCGTGCCGCTGAGTGTGTCATCGGAGTGGCCCTTATTGACCGGAAACAGCCTGGTGATTCCGTCCACCAGATTGGTGATGCCGACGCCGGCCACGGCCGAGCCGAAGAACACCGGGTAGAGCTGTGCCTGGTGGGTCTGCCGGGCGAGCTCGTCGGTGTAGTCGCGCTCGGTCAGCGCTGCCTCGTCGTCGAGGTAACGTGCCAGGAACTCGTCCCCGTGCTCGGCCAGGACGTCGGCCAACTCGGCCGCGAAATCCGGGTCGTCGGGTCCGATGGTCCGGGCGATGGCGTGCGCCTGTGGCGTACCGAGCCCGTCCACCCTGGTCATCGGCACGATGGCAGGGGTGAGTTCGGTGCGGATCGACTCCAGCAGGTCGTCGCAGCGGGCGCCCATGCGGTCGATCTTGTTGACGAAGAGGATCACCGGCATGCGCATCTTGACCAGGGTGCGCATCAGCAGGCGGGTCTGTGCCTGCACTCCCTCGACGGCGGAGACGACGAGTACCACGCCGTCGAGCACGCTGAGGGCCCGCTCCACCTCCGAGATGAAGTCCGGGTGGCCGGGGGTGTCGATGAGGTTGACCTTCACGTCGCCAACGGTGAAGGACACCACCGCGGACCGGATGGTGATGCCGCGCTGGCGTTCGAGTTCGTGCGAGTCGGTCTGGGTGTCACCGCGGTCGACGCTGCCGATGCGGTCGATGACGCCGGCGGTGTACAGCAGCCGCTCGGTCAGGCTGGTCTTACCGGCGTCGACATGGGCCAGGATTCCGATGTTCACGCTTTCCAAGACGTGTTTCCCCTAGATGGTGGGCCTTCGTGTGGATGACCGGAGCAACACGGATCTTTCGGGGCACGTCAATCTCCTTCGCGTGCTTGCAGATGTGGCCCAACCGGTCGCAGTGTAACAGAACTTGACTGAGCGCCAGCCGATCGGCGGGGGTCGATCGGCGGGGAGTGTCTCCCTCGGGGTAGTCCGACGGGTCGCTTTGGAAATAGACCCGCTGCCACCTTGTACGGGTTCCTCTTGAGGCCTTGATCGAAGTCTGGATATACCTGGTTCGAGAAATTGTCCGGCGAAATCGGAGGCGTCATGAGGTTCAACGTGCTGGGCCCGCTGGAAGTCCTCGACGCGGGAAAGCCGTGCACGCCGAGCGCGCTCAAGGTGAGGTGGACCCTGGCCATCCTGCTGATGAACGCGAATAGGGTCGTCGACCTCGGCGTCATCATCGAGGAGATCTGGGGCGACAGCCCGCCGCGGACGGCGGTCACCACCGCCCAGACCTACATCTACCAACTGCGCAAGCTCCGTCGCCCGCAGGGCCGCGACGTCATACTCACCAAGGCGCCGGGCTACGTGATGCTGCTGAGTGAGGATGAGCTCGACACCCAGGAGTTCGAGCGTCTGCACGGGGAAGGGGCCCGCCTGCTGGCCGACGGCTATCCCGAGGCGGCGGCGGACCGGCTGCGGCAGGCGCTGGGCCTGTGGCGGGGCGCCGCACTGGCGGACATCCCCGTGGGCGGCGCGCTCGCCGGCCACGTGGCCGTCCTTGAGGAGATGCGCCTGCGCGCCCTGGAGCATCGCATCCTGGCCGACCAGCAGCTCGGTCGGCACGGCGAACTGGTGCCGGAACTGGTCGCACTGACGCATCACCACCCGTTCAAGGAGTGGTTCTACGAACAGCTCATGATCGTCCTGGATGCCACCGGGCGCCGCAGCGAGGCGTTGCAGGTCTACCGCTCGCTCTACCGCAAGCTCGATGAGGACCTCGGCATCGCCCCCTCACGGCGGCTGTGGGAGCTGCACGGCGCGCTGCTCAGTGCGGACGCACCGCCCCGGCAGCCGGTCCGCGCGGCTGCCGTGCGGGCGGTCACGCACGGCCGGGTGGCCCGCTCAGCCTAGCGGCACCAGCATGGCCACGGCCCGGGCCTTGTTGACGGCGTCGATCCGGGAGACCGCGTTGAGCTTGACGAAGATGTTCCGCAGATGGCGCTTGACGGTGCCGGGAGAGATGCTGAGCCGGCTGGCGATGGCGGAGTTGCTCAGCCCGTTCGCCACGAGCCCCATGATCTCCCGCTCCCGGGAGGACAGTTGGCTGCCGCGCGGGCCGGAGATCCAGCCGATGCCGGAGCGCGAGGCCATGATGTACACCCGCTCCCGGTCCGCGGTCAGCCCCCGGACCACCGACACCAGGCAGTCGCTGGCGGCGGCCTCGGACAGATAGGCGCTCACCCCGGAACTGAGGTACATCTCGACCTCGCCCGGCCGCTCGTGCTTGCTCAGCACGACCACCCGACAGGAGACGCCCCGGTCGTGTAGCCGCCCGAGAGCACGCTCGGTGTCGGCGACCGACTCGCCCGCCCCGTACACCACCACATCGACGCAGTGCCGCGACAGGACATCCAGTGCCGCGTCAACGTCGCCCACGGCGGCGTGGACGGCCAGGTCGCTCTCCGCGGACAGGAGGGCCTGGAGTCCTGTGCGCAGCAGCACGTTTCCTTCGACGACGAGAACCGATGGAGGATTCTTGGCGAGAGACACGATCAACCCCATTGCTGACAGATGCAGATTTCCCGGTGGATGGAGCGAGCCCGTTCCACCGCATACAGCGGCGTGGTGGACACTCGTGGCCGGAGGTCGGTCGACGGAATCCGGCGTATTCGAATGACCGGCGGCCGAATGAGCGGCGGTGGAACCATCGGTGGAAGGTGCGATCGGTATCCGGTCGACGGTGCAATGAGTTGCGGCCGAATTCCGGGTGGGTTCGAAGGTTGTTCGGGGCGGTGTCCGGCGGCGCCGATTCGGCCCCTTTCACCCGGCGGGCGTGGCGAATCGGCGAGCAGCCGCACGGCTCGTCCGGGCGCCCGGTGACAACCTGCGATGGCTCGGCGAGACAGGTGTGGTGCCCTCGGGGAGGCGAAGGCCACGATTCTCATCTGCACTGCTGTGCGGCCACTGACATGTCGGGCTGCGGTGACACGGGTTGGCGCGACCGCGTCACGGGGCGGGCAGGTGGCCTTCGGGTGGCCGGGGAAAACAGCCATTCATCGTCCTCCGGTCATGCGGGTCGGCAGATGTTCCGGTCAGGTAATCGGCGCTGTTGTCAGTGACCGCTGGGCCGCCTGACCGCACGGCGCGTTCCAGGTTCACGACCCGACCGTCCGGGGATGCGGTCGGTCAATGAGGTCCGCGGTGGTGGTAGTAGTGCCGATTCGGCAGTCGCGATCTGTCCCAAGGAGAACCTAGCGGACCCTCAAGGGCAGCTCAAGGGCGCTTTTCCGCCGCCCGGCCGAGAGTCAGATCACGGGATGGTTTCACTCTCTGCATACGGAGCTGGGGGCAGCCGAAGAATGGGCTCTCCGGCTTGATGTCAGGGACATTGCCTCAGGGGCATTGCGCGATCGAGAAGTGTCCGGTTCTGTCAGGTGAGGCCGAGGGTCCGTAGTGGCCGCCGGTGGTCGCGGCCGGTGTGCCGGAGGGGGCCGCGAGGTTGGTCCCGCCGTCCTGGCGGAGGAAGCCGGACGTTTGTCGGGTGGTCAGCTTGCTCGGTGGTACTCCTTGACGAGGCCGGTGGCGGCTTGTCGGCGTTCGGTTCGGGCGGCTGGTAGGGGTGACGTTCGAGTCGTCGAGTGGTGCGAGCTGCTGGCGGCCCTGGTGGGGCAGGTGGCTGTTGAAGCGACGGGCGTAGTTATGGACGTCGGACTCGTCGGCCCCCCAGCAGTCCTCGGCGATCTCGCCGCACCAGGCTGGGCGCTCGGGTGGGGGCCCAGTAGCGCTCCAGCTCGGCCGGTGTGGTGTCCATCGGCCGGTCGATGGTCAGATATCCGTTCACCGGGCCGGGGCCGTACAGGCCGAGGAACGCCCTGAAGTCGGCCGGCAGCCGGAAACCGGGGTACCGCTCGCTGGCATCCCGGATCGCGGGCCTGGCCCAACCCCGGTACCAGGGCTCCCCGAGCTGCGCGCGTAGCTGTTCCAGCGAGGTCTGGCTCTCCGAGCGGGGCGGAAGGTTGCCGCAGTCAGCACTGCCACGGGAACACGGCCTGTGCGCAGGGCTCGCATGCGAAGGCGTAGGCCGCGTCGCGGCCGCCGAAGTTCACCGCGGTGGCGTGGTCCCGTCCTTCCTCGAGCTGGACGACGAGCCCCATCTCCCGTGCACAGGTCGGGCAGGCAGGGGTGTCGTCGTTCTGCAGCCACGCGGGCTGCCCGCCCAACTGGCCGAGGACGTCAAGAGGAGTCCGGCCCGGATGCTTCACCCACTCCTCGCAGCCCTGGCCGTAGTCCGCTGTCGTGGACGGAGTCTCGTGCGCAACGGCGCTCCCCGCGCCGAGCAGGACCGGCTCCTGGCCGGCGCCCTCGTCCAGCGGGGGTACCGGGATCGGCTGGAGTGCGGCTGCGGGGGCAGCAGCGCGCGGTTGCCGCCCGCCCGTGGATCCCACTCCTCGCACATGCCCGGGTCGTTCCGGCACGTGAACAGGGCGAGCACGTCCCGCCCGTCGGCGGCGTCGGAAGGTGACTCGGTCGAGCGCGGTGCCCTGCTCCGACCAGGTGGCGAAGCCGACCGCGGTGAACCGGGCCAGCGGCGAGGTGCG
>NZ_JBVHLF010000133.1:0-12834 GCF_055559155.1 Kitasatospora sp. NPDC024654 | reverse complement strand
TTCCGTTTCGTACTGTCGCAAGTCGAAACGTAGCCGGGCTACGGCGTGTTCTGCGTATCAGCCCTGGTCAGCGACCCACGGAAGCGACAGGAGAGTCACTTTTTCGAGCTCGTCTTCGATCCGTTGCCAGCGTTCCTCAGCGGTGCTGGGTTCAGGCGCGTCGTTGGTTGCTGTCATGGCGGAGCCGGTCGAGGTTCCGGGTGAGGGTGTCGAGGCGGGTGGCGAGGTTGGGGTGACCGGCGCCGAGGTGGCGGCGCATGCCGGCCAGCGGGGTGATGAGGTCGGCGGCGTCGTCGGCGGCGAGGGCGGTGCGCAGGGCGGTCTGGGCGGGGGCGGCCTGGGGTGTGAGGTCGGTGAGGGCGGTGATTTGGGCGGCGAGGACCCGCAGGTCGGCGGCGTTGTCGCGGGCCCAGGCGGCGACGGTGCGCTGCGCGGCGCGGCGGTCGCGGACGGCCTTGACCCGCTCGGCACTGGTCGCGCTCGAGGTGGCCTGGGGCGTGCTGTCGGCGGGCCGCAGGCGCAGGTAGCGGTTCTCGGCGGCCTGGCGGCTGGCGACGCCCATCGGCTGGGCGAGGTCGGCCCAGGTGGCGCCCGCGGCGCGGGCGGTCTCCACCAGGCCCGCCTCCCACCCGGCGAGTTCGGTGCGCACCTCGCGCAGCAGCAGGAGTGCGGCCAGGGCCTTTTCGGGGCCGGCCTGCGGCCTGGGGCCCGGCCGGTCGGCTTGTCCCGGGGTCTGGGCGGTGCGGACGGCGTCGTCTATGGCGGCCAGCGCGGCGGCCGCGGCGAGGAAGGAGGCGGGTCCGGTGGACGGAGTGCCGGGCGTCGGCGGCGTGCCGGATGCCGGTCGGGTGGGCTTGTCTCGCATCAGTGTCACTCTCCGGGTGACTTGGGAAGTTGTCATCGGGTGGATGACATGTTAGAACGGTTTCAGGTGAAGCGCACTTGGCACCCACTGCCCGACCACCTGGAGGTGTTTCACATGCTGATGCGCACCGACCCGTTCCGTGAGCTGGACCGGCTCACCCAGCAGTTCCTGGGGGCGAACGGCACCTGGTCGCGTCCGGCCCCGATGCCGCTGGACGCCTACCGCGCCGGCGACCACTACGTGATCTGCTTCGACCTGCCGGGCGTGGACCCGGAGGCGATCGACATCGACGTCGAGCGGAACATGCTGACGGTCAAGGCGGAGCGCCGCCCGCGCCCGGAGACGGAGGGCGTGCGGCTGGAGCTGTCCGAGCGTCCGCTGGGCGTCTTCTCCCGCCAGATCATGCTCTCCGACACCCTCGACCCGGAGGGGATCAGCGCCGACTACGACGCTGGTGTGCTGACCCTGCGGATCCCTGTCGCGGAGAAGGCCAAGCCCCGCAAGATCACCATCAGCCAGAGCGGCGACCGCAAGCAGATCCAGGCCTGATCGCACCCCCCCGCAGCCGTTCCGCGCCGCCCCAGCCCCCCGGGGGGCGGCGCGGAACACCCCCGATGCGCCCGAAGACGCCAGGCGTCGCGCAGGCCGAGCAGACAGCGAGAGCGCCATGGCCGACCCAGGCCCCACGCCCGCCGTGGTGACGGCACGCGGCGACATCGACCTTGACACCGCCCCGGCACTGTGCGACCGGCTGGCCACCGCACAGGAGGCCCACCCCCAGGTCGTACTCGACCTGTCGCTGGTGACGTTCATGGACTGCGCGGGGCTGCGCCCCCTGGTCGAGGCCCGCAAGCGGGCCGACCGGCGCGGTGGCCGTCTGGTACTGCGGGGGGTCGGGCCCCCCGTTGCCCGGTTGCTCAAACTCACCGGCCTCGACCACCACCTGAGCCTGGAGCCCTGACCGGCCACCGACCGCGTCGGCGCCCGCCTGGGACGAAGGGAGACTCGCGGTGACTTTTCGATGGGAGGCGTTCCTGGACCGGGTCCGGGAGCGCGGCGAATACGACACACCCCAGGACGCCGAACGCTCGGCGCGCGTCGTCCTGGCGCTGCTGGGCGCCCACCTGGTCGGTGACGTGCGCGCCGAACTGGCCGCCCGGCTGCCCGAGGCCCTGGCCCTGATCCTGCTCAACCCCCTTGAGGCCGCCGAACCGCTCAGCCCGGAAAGGTTCGTGCGCGCCACCGCCGCCTGGATCGAGGGCGCCACCGAAGCCACGGCCCTGTGGGACATCGGAGCCGTCCTGTCCACCGCGGCCGACGCCGCCGGCGCCGACCTCACCGAGCGTGTCCTGCTCCAGCTTCCCCCCGGCTACGACCTGCTCTTCGGCCGCCCCCAACCCGGCCACCGGCCCTGACGCCATCTCGCCGCACCCGCGCGGCCCGTTCCGAAAGCCACCCACCATGACATGGCACCACCTCGTCCAACAGGTCCGCGCCAGCGGCCGCTACGACACCGACCAGGAAG
This sequence comes from Kitasatospora sp. NPDC024654, assembly GCF_055559155.1. NCBI lineage: Bacteria > Bacillati > Actinomycetota > Actinomycetes > Kitasatosporales > Streptomycetaceae > Kitasatospora > Kitasatospora sp. NPDC024654. Next base: position 10,444 of record NZ_JBVHLF010000133.1, on the reverse strand, counting down.
CCGAACGCGTCCTGCACACGGTCCTCGCCGTGCTCGGCAGCCAGCTCGCCGGCGAGGAACGCTGCGACCTCGCCGCGGCCCTGCCCGAAACCGCCCGCCTCGTCTTCGCCTCGCAGATCCCCCTGGCCGAACCGGTTGCCGCCCCGGCCTTCGTCGAAACCGTCGCCCGCGCCCTGAACACCAGCCTCACCAGCGCCCGCTGGCACGCCTCCTCCGTCCTGGCCGCCCTCGCCGACCTCTCCGGCGACCAGCTGGCCGACCGCCTCCTCAGCTCCCTGCCCCGCGGCTACGCGCTCCTCTTCGGCCGCGCCGACCTCACCGCCGCCGCGTAGCCGCCGGCTCCAGTGGCTCCGCTCGGGTCGGCGCCGAAGCCGCGGTGTCGGTGCCGACCGGCGGGCCACTGGAAGGGCCGGCGAGGCGGTGAAGCGTGGGCGGGTCCACCCCGGTGGACCACTTCGCCGCGGCTGCGGCCCGCCCGGCCGCCGACGCGGTCCTTGTCGACGCCCAGAGCCGCCAGCAGGTCGCGCTGCTCCCCGGGGAGCTCCCGTCCTGCCGGGTGCAACCGCCCACCACTGCCTGGCCGCGTTGTAGGCGCCGCCCCCTGTGGCTGCCCTGCCGGCTACCGGCGCTCGGGCGGCCGGCTGCGGTGGTGGGGGGCGAGCGCTTGGCGCAGGGCGTGCAGGTCGGCGATGGTGACCTGTTCGGCGAAGCGGGCCGGCAGTCGGCGCAGGCCACGATCGTCGCGGTCGCGGACGGCTTCGTTGATCGCGGCCGGCAGGGATGCCCGCGCATGGGGCACGGGTGCGCCCGCCGGCGGTCAGCCCTGTGGCTCTTTCACCCGTTTGCCCTTCGTGGTGCCGCTCATCGTCGCGGGCGCGAGGGGCGCGGCCCCGTCCCCGTGCGGGGCGAAGACTGTCTTCCCTGCGAGCACCGGAAAATCTGTGCTGGCTGGAGTAGACATTGCTCGGTCTCGTGGTTAGTGTTTCTCTCGTAGACGCAGTCAAGCAGTACTCGCCAGACACGAACTGGCGGGCGGCAGTGCAGAAGTTCGCAGGTCGGCCCGGCTGCGGGGTCCCGAAGCCAGAGCAGGTGCAGGACGGCGACAGGACCGGCAGCCGGGCCCGGTGGCCCGCAGTGATCAGGGGCCACCACCGAGCGGTACCGCGGTAAGTGCAGTGGCAGTACCAGCAGTGAAGTTGAGTCGAGCGGTACCGGCAGTCGCAGTACGTGGGATCTCAGCAAAGGCGCCAGGACTGCAGGCGCGCGTGCTGGGAGTTCGGCAGCGGGGTTCCAAGCCAAGCAGGTGAGCAGGACGGGCGACGGGGCTGGCTGCCGGACCGGGCGGCCCCCAAGGGCCGCCGGGCAGTACCAGGCAGTTGGCAGTTCGGCAGTACCGAGAAGTACCCGCTCAATCAAGCAGGACAAGCAGTTCCCAGCAGTTCGCAATGTCCGGTCAGTACAGAGGATGAACGGAGGGGCACAGCGCCATCAGGATCGCCCGGCCCGTGAGGCATTCACCCGGGCGGACACCGCAGACCCCCTTTTGAGTACGAGGACGGTGGTTTCCGGTCACGCATACGCGATCCCCGCACACCCCACCCCTTGGGGAGTTGCGGACATAGGAACCCGGCCCAGGCCGGTAGATGGTGTAAAACCCTTCGGGGCCCCGGAGCCGCAACGGCGCCGGGGCCCCTCGATGCGTCCCCGACAACAAGAAGAGGTGCAGTGACCACGGCAACCATTCGACCGCACACCCCCGACAACCTCGACGACGACGACTACCCCGCCTACACCATGGGCCGCGCCGCCGAGATGACCGGCACCACCCCCGGCTTCCTGCGCTCCCTGGGCGACCAGGGCCTCATCACCCCCCTGCGCTCCGAGGGCGGCCATCGCCGCTACTCCCGCTACCAGCTGCGCATCGCCATGCGCGCCCGCGACCTCGTCGACCAGGGCACCGCCATCGACGCCGCCTGCCGCATCATCATCCTCGAAGACCAACTCGAAGAAGCCCTGCGCATCAACGAACAACTCCGCCAGGCCGCCGGCGACCCGCCGCCGGCGGCGGACACCTGACCTGAACGCCCTGGCCGCCAGGACTGGTCTACGGCGAGCACGAAGTGCTCGCCGCCACCCAAGGGCGGCCCCGGGTGCTGTCGTTTCCCGCACCGCGAGGCACGGGCGCCCCCACACCAAGCCACCACTGCGGCCACCTCGCACAGGCCCGCACGACTACGCCGACCGCCCCGGCCCGGACAGCGACGGCGGGCGTCCGGCCCGTACCGCATACGCCCGCGGTGCCGCCAACCCCCGTGCCGATCGACCGACCCCAGACGGCGATGGTCAACGGGGCCGGCTGCATCTGTTCGGCCACCGCCCCGCCCACCAACGCAGGGCGAGGATCTCCACATCTTTCTCACGGTCGCTCAACGGCAGCAGCCTCAGGGCGGCGAGCACATTAGTGACAGTCAGGTATGCCAGGCGAAGCAACACGAGTGATCATCCTGCCGCAACCGCCGAGCAAGTCCTTGAGCTGCGCGGATGACATTCTCGGCAGGCGCAGAGTCAGCTCGGCCGCCAGGTTCCGGGTGGACTTCACCGTCCAGCGCAACGGCGACTCCGGATCCCCACGCTGATCCGGCTCGACCAGCGCCAGCAGCGCCGCCACCAGGCCCGGGCCGCTCTCACGCAGTGGCCTGCGCCCGCCGCCCGCCCTTCGGACCCGGTCGGCAGGCTCCTGGTCCGCGTCCAGCTCGCGGGCGCCGCGCGCCACGGTGGACTCCGCCACCCCTGCCAGGCGCGCGACCCGGCGCACGCCTCCGTAGCCGAGCACCCGAGCCGCCGCCCCCAATGTCAGGCGCCGCTGCCGCTCATCCAGCTGCGGCAGCAGCCGGGCGAGCACCTCCCCGAGCACCGCCGCACTCTCATCCATCACACCGAGATCCTAGGCCCCAACCAACCCACCAGATCATGGAGTTATTAATCGTCAGATCCCTGGGGTGAGGGGTTTGGTGGCGCGGTCGATGATCTGGAAACCGGTGGCTTTCTCCATACAGAGCCATCCGAAGTCCAGATCCAGCCGACGGCTACTTTCAGCCGGATGTGCTCCCGCACGGCCCTGGGGGGAGGGTCCAGCCGCAGCAGCTCGGCGCTTACCTTACGCTTCAGGTCCACCGGAACCGGTCGGAACCGTCAGGCGAACGGCCCCGACTTCATTCGATCAAGTCCGGCAGCGGTTCCTGCCGACGCTTCCCCTACTCCTTCGCAGCTCCGCCGACAAGTGCACCTGACGCTTTCCTTGCACATCTCGTCAGGATATTGACGCTGTCTTGATGTGCCCGGCGACGATAGGGTCCCTGAGCAGAAGGGCGGCCTGTTCGAATCTGGCGAAATACATCCTCTTTGCGGTCGCAGGCCTGCCTTTAGCATAGCGTCCTGAGCAGGTGCACGACGTGGCGCCACGCAGCTGAGCACCGGCCGGCGGCCCATAGGGAGATGGGCCGGGGCGACGGGAATACGGCGCCGAGCGCCGGCCGATGCGCGGAGTTCCGCGTGGGAAACTGCCTGCTACCTCGCATCGCCAAATCCTCTTGCCCACGGCCCAGGCTGTGTCCTGTCGAGTCGTCAGGCTTGAACGGCTGCCGGGCCCGCAGTGATCGGAGGGATTTCCATGCCAGCCGCAAAGGCCAAGAGATCGCCTGAGTTCGGTACTCCTGCCGCACAGAACAGTGCAATTCCTCAGCGGCCCGAAAACGCGCCGGAAAGACTGTTTGATTTCTTCGAGCGGGACACCGCCGGCCGGGTCGCTCCCGACCGGGTACTGGATGTGCTGTACATCGCGGGGATCTTGCCCGACGACCCTCGGATCGCCGACACCATCGCCAATCTGAACCGCGCTCGTCCCGCGGCACCGCCGGCCGAGCCCCTGGTGATGACAGTGGACGAGCTCGCGGCTGCCACTCAGCGCAACAGTGGCATCATCACGAAGGCCGCGCGCGGGGAACTCGCGGTACCGGACTTCCCGGCACTGGTGACAGACATCGAGCGGATCTACCACGAGGTGATCACCGACACGCGGGGCGCGGTCGCCGACTACATTCCGCAGCTCGCCCGGGTCGACGCGGACCAGTTCGCGATCTCCGTCTGCACGGTCGACGGGCAGCGTTTCTCCGTCGGTGACGCAGACGTCGACTTCTGTCTCCAGTCGGTCTGCAAGACCGTCAACTACTGCCTCAACCTGGAAGAACACGACCCCGATGTCGTCCACCGACACGTCGGAAGGGAACCCAGCGGGCAGGGATTCAATGAGCTCACCTTCAACAAGGCAGGGCTGCCGCACAATCCGATGATCAACGCCGGCGCCATCATGAGCTGCTCACTGATCAAGCCCGGACTCGACGCCGCCGACCGCTTCGACTATGTGGCCGACACCTGGAAACGCCTCACCGGCGGGGGCAGTATCGGCTTCAACAACTCCGTCTACCTGTCGGAACGGAATACCGCGGACCGTAACTTCGCACTCGGCTATTCGATGCGCGAGCGCGGCGCGTTCCCAGCAGGAACAGACCTGGTGGACACGCTGGAGCTCTACTTCCAGTGCTGCTCGATCGAGGTCACCGCGGCACAGCTCGCCATCGCCTCGGCCTCACTCGCCAACGCCGGAGTCTGCCCGTTGACCGAGGACCGCGTGTTCTCGGCCCAAGCGGTCCGCCACTGCCTCTCCCTGATGTCATCCTGCGGAATGTACGACTTCTCGGGGGAATTCGCCTTCACGATCGGCCTGCCTGCCAAGAGCGGAGTTTCCGGTGCACTGATGCTTGTGATCCCCCGTCTGATGGGGATCGCCATCTGGTCCCCGCGGCTCGATGCCCAAGGAAACTCGGTCAGAGGGATCGAGTTCTGCCGGCGGCTGGTCGACTGCTTCAACGTGCACGCCTTCGACTCACTCACCGGATCTCTCGACAGCGGGTCCAAATCCCGGAAACGCGACCCACGGTTGCAGAGGAACCAGAGCGTCATCGAAGGCATCGTGGGCTTGTGCTTCGCCGCCAGCCAAGGCGATCTCAACGAGATCCGCCGACTCGCGACCTGCAATGTCGATCTGGGCGCCGCAGACTACGACGGGCGGACCGCGCTGCACCTCGCTGCCTCGGAGGGCCACCACGCCGTGGTGTCCTATTTGCTCTCCATGGGAGTCGAACCCGCGCCAGTGGACCGCTGGGGCGGGACGCCCTTGGACAATGCGGAGCAGGCCGGGCACAAGGATCTCGCTCGACTCCTCTCCGATGCCGCTGAAGCGCACCACCAGGCGCAGGGCCCGAATACCACCTCTCATGTGCCCGAGCAGGCGCTCCCGGCCGTCCCGGAACGCGCAGTCGGCACGGAGGTGTTCACGGATCAGCGGGACCGGCGTGAGCACGGGGGCACGGGCTGATCAGCGGCCGACAGGTGGTGAAAGCGTCCGGGCCGGGCGCGCCCGGCTGCGGCACCAGCTCGGTCGAAGTGTGGCTGCCGGACCAGTACGGCGAATGCCGCTTGGTCGAGGCGCACAGGCGGCTCGCGCCAGCCGAACTGACAACTACTGAACGTCACCGCTGCTCATGATCACCCGGATTTGCCTGGACAGTGCTCGTGATCCGCTGACAGTGCTCACGAAACTGCGGATCCTAGACGCGGACTGTTCACCGAGTGGTACCGCTTCGACCATATGGCCGAGGCCGTGGGCCGCTCGCTGCGGCTCGCCCACGCCAACCTCTCGGTGCCCGCCCGAGGAGTGGTGCGCGGCATCCACTTCGCCGACGTGCCGCCCGGGCAGGCGAAAGTAGGCTCTTCTGCTCCATCTGTGGGTCGTTTCGGAGAGCCTGACGCAGCACACGCCGCTCCCTGTGCAGATCTTGAGGTGTCGAAGCCCGAGGTCGAGCGCGCAGGAGAAGCGGCGTGCGGTTCACCACGGTATTGAAGTCGTTGGTCGGATGCGAGCAGGCGGTGCCGGAGGACGCCTGGTTCGATGAGGAAGCGCAGGTCATGGTGGTGGCGGTGCGTCCGAGGTCCCAGGCGCGTCGCCGGTGCGGGATCTGTCGCAGCCGCTGTCCGCGGTTCGACGCCGGAGCCGGCCGCAGACGCTGGCGGCACCTGGACGCCGCCGGGCTGCAGCTGTTCCTGGAAGCCGATGCCCCGCGTGTATCGTGCGAGCGGCACGGGGTGGTGGTCGCGGCGGTGCCCTGGGCCCGGCACGACGCCGGACACACGTACGAATTCGACCAGCAGGTCGCCTGGCTGGCCACCGAGTGCTCCAAGTCGGCCACCTCACAGTTGATGCGGGTCGCCTGGCGCACCGTCGGCGCGATCCTGACCCGCTACCAGCGTGATGCGGACACCGGAATCGACCGGCTCGCCGGGCTGCGGCGGATCGGCGTCGACGAGATCTCCTACCGCAAGGGTCAGAAGTACATGACCGTGGTCATCGACCACGACACCCGGCACGTGGTGTGGATGGCCGACGGCCATGGCAAGGACGTCCTGCGCTCGTTCTTCGACGCCCTAGGCGCCGAGCGCGCCCACCGGCTCACGCACATCAGCGCGGACGGGGCGGAGTGGATCGCGGACGTGGTCGCCGAGCGGGCCCCGAACGCCGTGCGCGCCATGGACCCCTTCCACGTGGTCGCCTGGGCCACCGAGGCGCTGGACGAGGAGCGTCGCGCAAGCTGGAACCGGGCCCGCCGCCAGGCCGCGGACCCGGACCTGGCCCGCAGGCTGAAGCACTCCCGCCACGCGCTGTGGAAGAACCCCGAGGACCTCACCGAGCGGCTGAGTGCGAAACTCGCCTGGATCGCCGCCAACGACCCGCGCCTGCACCGGGCTTACCTGCTCAAGGAAGGACTACGCACCATCTACCGGATCGCCCGTGCCGAGGGCGTCCACGCTGCCGTCGCCGCGCTGGACCGCTGGCTGTCCTGGGCCAGGCGCTGCCGCATCCCCGCCTTCGTCTACCTCGCCCGCAAGGTCCGACGCCACCACGACGCCATCCTGCACGCGAAACGGAGCGTGAAGGACATCGCCGTCTCGATCGGGAAGAGCTTCCAGAGCGTCTACCGAGAGATCGAGCGCAACAGCAAGCCCGACGGCAGCTACCAGCTCTGGTGGGCCCACAGCCAGGCCTTCCTGCGCAGGCAGCGTCCCAAGGAGGAGAAGGTCCGTGCCAGCGAGCCGCTACGGGCCGTCGTGCGTGAGAAGCTCACCGACAAGTGGTCGCCCCAGCAGATCTCCCGCTTCCTTGCCCGCACGCATCCCGACGATCCGACGATGAGGGCCTGCCCAGAGACGATCTACCGGGCACTCTTCGCCGGCCTGCTCGGCCGCAAGCCCGGCAAGCTCCGCACCGGCCGCACCCGCCGCAGGAAACAGCGAAGAGGCGTCCCCAGCCTCAACAAGATCAAGAACATGACGCTGATCCACCAACGGCCCGCCGAGGTCAATAGCCGTGAGATACCCGGACATTGGGAAGGCGACCTCATCATCGGCCGCGGCCAGGGCTCGGCGATCGGCACCCTGGTCGAGCGCACTACCCGCTACGTCCAGCTCATTCACCTACCCGACGGCTGGAAGGCCCCGCAGGTCCGCGACGCGCTCATCACGCGGACCGCCCACATCCCATCTCAGCTACGAAGGACCCTCACCTGGGACCAGCGGCGCGAGCTGACCCTGCACGAGGACATCGAGGCCCTGACGGGCTTCCGGATCTACTTCTGCGACCCGCACTCGCCCTGGCAGCGCGGAACGAACGAGAACACGAACGGCCTGCTGCGGCAGTACTTCCCCAAGGGCACCGACCTGTCCGTCCATTCCGCCTCAGACCTTCGTGAAGTAGCCCGTCAGCTCAACCGCCGCCCCCGCCTCACACTGGGCGACAAGACCCCTGCCGAAGCCATGAGAGACTGCCTCACACAGCCATTGACCTGCTGATTCGCAACCATTGCTGGAAACCGCCCCGCGTCGAGCGGCCGGCACTGCCATTCGGCCATCCCGTCGATGACCTTGAAGCTCCTATCGTCGGTCAAGCCGTGATGAGCCACTGGCGGTAGGCGTCGGCGAAGGCGTCATCACGGCGGATGCCGCGCTCGATGTTGGAGATCACGCCTGGCCAGACCCCGAAGTGCTTCGCCACGGCGGTGACGGTGATGTTCTTCGCCTGCCGGGCGGGTCGAAGGTCCGCGATCTCGGGCACCTCCACCAGCGTGGTCAACAGCCGGAAGACCTCGCGGGCGATAGCGCGCTTGAGAAGCCGGATGATCTCCTTCTTCGAGCGCCCGGCAGCGGTCTGCCGAGCCACGAACTCGCGGGTGCGCTGGCAGCGGGCCATCCGCACGAGCGCGATGCGGTAGAGCGCCGCGTTCGCTGCGCGGTCACCGCCGCGGGAGAGCCGGTGCCGGTTGGTCTTCCCGCTGGAGGCGGGTACGGGGGCGGCGCCGCACAGGGCGGCGAAGGAGGCCTCCGTGCGCAGGCGGGCAGGATTCGCGCCGGCGGTGATCAGCAGCTGGGCGGCGGTGTCCGGTCCGACGCCGTAGGCGGCGCGCAGGCCGGGGTTGAGGGTGGTGACCAGCTTGTCCAGCTCCGCGGTCAGGTCCGCGTGCTCCTCGGTCATGGCCTGGACGCGCCGGGCCAGCGTGCGCAGGGCCGTCAGCAGGGGCGCGTGCTCGGGGTCGGTGGCCGGCCGGAGGCGGGCGAGGGCGGCGGTGCGCTTGTCGCGAGTCATGGCCGAGTACTTGGCGCGGATGGTGTCGGGCGCGCTGATCAGCAGGTGCCCGATCTGGTTGAGCGACGCGGTGCGGGCTTTGATGGCGGAGCGCGCGGCGGTCTGCAGGGCCCGTATCCCGTCGGTGACCGTGCCGTCCTTCGGCGCGCTGGTCGCCCGTCCGGAGACGACGGCGCGGGCCGCGGCGTAGGCGTCGATCGGGTCGGACTTGCCGATCCTGCGGCGCTCGGCCCGGTCGGGCCGGTTGACCTCGATCACGGCCAGGCCGGCCTGCCGGGCAGCCCTTGTGAAGCCAGAGCCGTAGGAGGACGTGCCCTCCACGCCGACGGCGGCGACGCGGCCATGGGCCTGCAGGAACGCGATCGCGGCCGCGTATCCGGCTGCGGTCGTGGGGAACTCGGCGTCGTCTAGGTGTCCGCCCCGGTCGGTCACCGCGGCGACGTGGAGGGTGTCCGCGTGCGAGTCCACCCCGCCGACCACTTCCTGGTCCGTGGTGTCCGCCGGATGCGTGCCTGTCATGCTGGTGACGCCTTCCTTGCCGAAGGTCGCTCCGGCCGGAAAGGGCAGACAGGACAGTCAGGGGGCCTCTGGCCAGGCTCCTATGAGGTCATGCTCCGCCCGGCCGGAGCCCTGGGAACCGGGCCCCGGCGGTCGGACAGATCAAGGGAAGGACAGCCCAGCAGGGCGTCAGTCAGTGATTGGGTCACGACCACCGGGGACCCGCGTATCACTATGACTGTCGGTGATGGTCGAGATGGTCGTCTTGGACACGCTCGCGCCATAGACCTCGGCCAGATGCGCGGAGATGTCACCGTGTGTCAGTCCACGTGCGGACAGGGACAGGACCATCTCGTCCACCCCGGTCAGACGCCGCTGGCGCTTCTTGACGATCTGCGGCTCGAAGCTGCCCTCGCGGTCGCGTGGCACGTCGATCTCGACCGGGCCGACTCGGTCTGCACCGGACCGGACCCCGTTTCGGGAGTTGCCGGAGCCGGCGCCGGCCGGGTCGTGCTTCTCGTAGCCGAGGTGGTCGGTGATCTCGCCCTCCAGGGCGGCCTCCAGCACACGCTTCGTCAGCTGCTGCAGAAGCCCGCCCTCGCCGGTCAGCTGCAGGCCGCCAGCGCGGGCGCGGTCGACCAACTGCCCGATCAACTGGTCGTCCAGCAGGTCCACCGACAGCTCGACCGGCCGGACCTCTTCAACCGCCTCCGCGGAGACAGTCACGTCGCTCATCAGGTGCTACTTCCTTGATCGGGAGTTACACCGTTGACCGGGCTCTGGCTCACATCCGGTGGTGACGCTTCGTGCTGATGGTGGCGGCCCGTGACATCAGCAGGCCAGGGAAACCTGCAGGGACATTCCGGGCAGCCGGTTCCGGTTGACCTCGGACGGTTTCCACGGCCAAGTGCGCCAGTCCGTATGGCGGGCGACGGGCACGCCGACCAGCTACGACGGCGACGATGGGCACTCCGAGGCTGCGGCAGCTCGACAGTGGCACAACGTCACCACCGAATGTGAGGCTCTGGCTCGTAATCGGTGGTAACGAAGGGTGACGAACGTCGTTGGCATGGTGTGCGCGATGTCAATGAGCCGGTGGGTGTGGTGTTTTCAGGACTTTCGGCCCTCGTCGTCGAGGGCGTGACGGACGAGGGCGAGGTCATCCGTGTGTCGGCGCGGACCCGGGACGATCCG
>NZ_JBVHLF010000132.1:0-13598 GCF_055559155.1 Kitasatospora sp. NPDC024654 | reverse complement strand
CCTGACCCTCGACGGGGATCAGGATGATCAGACGATCGCAAGAAGGGTCGGATTTGCTCCGGTGGGTCCCGATTCATCCGCCGTCCAGCGGTCAGCTTTCACCCGTCGCCGAGAGTGACCAGCAGACGCGTGCCGGGGTGGCCGGAGACAGTGACCAGCCCGCTCTTGGCACGCCCGCCCCCTGCCACGCCGTAGCAGGGGGCTGTACTAACTGTGCCGATCCGGCCGCGATCGGCGATCTGCCATCGCCACGGCCGGTCGTGCGGCAGACTAAGAGCATGAGTAGGTATGCCGTGGCCAAGCCGTATGCGCTGCCGGTATCGCTCGGCCTGCTGGCCGGGCCGACGACGGGCGCGGTCGTGCTGCCGCGGCACATCGACTGGGGACCGCCCTACTTCTACGACCTCGCGGATCATGCCGACCTCGTGTTGATGTACGAGAGGGTGATCCGGGAGGCGCAGACCCCCGATGACCTGCACGCCCACCTGGACCGGGGCACCCTATTGAGTGTCTGGCCCGAGCTGTTCCTGCCTCGGGAAGCCCGTGCGGCCTGGCAGGCGCGCTTCCCTGACCTTGGGCCGAGGGCGGCTGCCGCGTAGTGGACGACCTGCACCGGCGGCTGATCAGGATCGGGCTGGACGCCCTCGCCGAGGATTACGGCTATGCCCTCGCGGGCGGTTACGCCGTTCAGGCGCACCGCATCGTGGACCGGCTCAGCGACGATGTCGACCTGTTCGCGCCGATCGATCGAGCGGCGAAGGAGATGCCGGCCGCTGTCGCGCGGGCTGCCGCGGCGTACGAGGCCGCCGGGTACACGGTCGAGATCGCGCAGCAGGTGCCCACCTACGCCCGTATGAACGTCACCGACCCGGCCACCGGATTCCAGAGCAAGGTCGAGCTGGTGGCCGAGTTCCTTCACCACCCGCCGGTGGCCTCCGACCTCGGACCGGTCCTGCACCGCGACGACGTCGCCGCGGGCAAGACAGGCGCGCTGTTCAGCCGAGCGGAGGTCCGCGACGCCATCGAGGTCGACGGACTCCTCAGGGCCGGCTACTCCCGCCAGCGCCTGATCGAGCTCGCCGCTCAGAACGACGCCGGGTTCGACGAGCGGATGTTCGCCGACGCGCTGCGGCGCGTGGCCCGCTACAGCGACAAGCAGTTCGCCGCCTACGGCCTCGACCCCGCTGGGGCCGCCGCGATCCGCGAGCAGTTCGCCGACTGGCACCACGAACTCGCCGAGCCGTAGGACGCTGCTCCCGCTTCACGCAGACACATGCCCTGGACCCATCGGCGGAGCCCGTACAAAGGCCGATTCGCGCGGTCAACGACGCCCGAGCGGTGTAGCCAGTGACCGTCACGACCACCCGTAAGACAATTCACTTGCCAATCCTGCTTGTTGGTCGATAACTCTCTTCTTTACACGACAGGGCGGGAGGGACGGCCGATGGTGAGTGCGCCCGAGTTCGACGAGCGCCAGGCCGAGCCCAGCGCGCGGGAGCTCTCCGACGGCACAGCCAGCTTGCTCCGCGAGGTCGATGCCGCCCTGTCCTCGAACCGATGGGCCCTGCTCGACACCGGATCAACCACGGTGAAGCTCAGACTCTACGAGGCGGCTTCGCTGCGCCACTGCTGCCTGCTGCTTGCGGAACTGGCCCAGGCCGCCGACGCGGGAGCCGAGTTGATCGTCCGGATACTCGGACGATGCCTGCTGGAGGCGTTCCTACGAGCGCTCTACCTCCACTACGGCGGCCAGGACGCTCTCGTGCGCATCGCTCAGGACACACTGCATCAGCACGTCAAGATGCACGAGAACATCCAGGAGTCCAACCACAGATTGGCCAGGGACAGAAAAGCGGCGCGGAAGCGTCTTGCGAAGATCCTTGCGGCGAACAGGGGAATCGCCCGGCGCAACGCCGAGCAGCCCAGTACGGCGCCACTGCCCGTCCATCGTGAGCCGTACGTTCCCCGCCTGGCCCCGAGCGGCCTCGACCTGAGCGCAACCATCGCGGAGTTCGGTGACCTGACCCCGCAGGCGCTCACCGTGATCGAGACCGTGGACGCTCTGACCATACTCGGGCCTGAAATGGGGTTCAGCAACGAGGACCTCGACTTTCGACGTTTTCGTTGATCGTCGTTGGGTCGCTCGGTGGGGTGATGTGGCGTCATCTGGCCGCGTGGGGTGGGGACAGCAGAGAAGCATCGGCGGTGCTTGCGTCGCCTGCTGTGAGGGACCCGCCGATGCTTCCGGATCCGACCGTACCCGCTTCGCTGCTCGCCGTGTTGGAGTTGGTGCGGGGGAGCTTCACCGCGCCGAGCTTCCGGACCTTCGCGGCGCTGGTCACAGGGCTGGTCGCGCAGACCGGGCGGTGCACGGTCACCGGGATGCTGACCGGCGCCGGGTTGACGCGCACCTGGTCCCACGACCGCGCCCACGTCTTCTTCTCCCGCGCCCGCTGGAACCCGGACATCCTGGGCATCTCGCTGTCCCACCTGATCGTGCGGCGCCTGCTGCCCGAGGACGCGGTGCTGACCCTCGCGGTGGACGACACCCTGTTCAAGCGGCGCGGGAAGAAGGTGTTCGGCGCGGCCTGGCAGCACGACGGCGCGGCCAAGGGCCCCAAACCCGTCGGGCGCGGGACCTGCTTCGTCGTCGTCGGCCTCGTGGTTCAACTTCCCTTCCTGGCCCGGCCGGTGTGCCTCGCCTGTGGTGGCCGGGGCACGAGCAGAGCAAGGTCGACCTCGCCGCGTCCATGATCCGTTTCCTGGCCGCTTGCCATGACGGCCGGCGTATCCACGTCGTCGCCGACGCCGCCTACCACGGCAAGGGCCTGCGGAACCTGCCCGCCACCTGCACCTTCACCACCCGGCTGCCCGCCAGAGCGGTGCTGTACGACCTCGCCCCGCCGCGCACCGGCAAGCGAGGCCGCCCCGCCCTGAAGGGCCAGCGACTGGGCACCGCCGGGGAGTTGGCCGCGACGGCCGCCTTCACGTCCTTCCAGGTCACGCGCTACCAGCGCACCGAGACCGTGCACCTCGCCGAGATCACCTGCCTGTGGTACGGCTCCTTCCACACCCGCACCGTCCGCGTGATCCTGCTGCGCGACGATGACACCGACAGCGGCTACGACCTCGCGCTGGTCACCACCGACCTGACCACGCCAGCCCCGGCGCTGATCACCCGCTACGCGTGGCGCTGGTCCATCGAGGTCACCTTCGCCGAGGCGCGCGACCTGCTCGGTGCCGGCCAGGCCCAAAGCCGCACCCGCACCGCGGTCGAGCGCACCACCCCGTTCGGCCTGTACTGCTACACGCTCACCGTCGCCTGGTACGCGCTGCACGGCCACCACCCCAGCGATGCCACCGACCGCCGCGAGCGCGCGCCCTGGTACACGAGCAAGGCCGACCCGTCGCTATCCGACATGGTCGCCAAGCTCCGCCGCACGATCATCGCCGCCCGATTTCTGCCCACCCGCCCAGGCGGGCCCACCGATCAGGAAATCCGCGCCGTCCAGCAGGCATGGGCCGCAGCCAGCCTCGACACCGCTGCGTGATCACCCACGCCTGCCAGAACATCGAAAGTCGAGGAGGACCTCACGCCGATGTACCACCTCTACCGTGGCCTGTCCGCCCGCGGAATCCACCCGTCGTTCGCGGTGTACGAGTCCTATGTCCTCCACGGGCACTTCATCCGCACCGCACCGGACCTCGGCCCACCGAGCATGACGAACAGCATCTGGGCAACCGTCCTCTACACGGCCGCCTTCCTCGCCAGCCGGATCCTCACCGACAACGGACACTCGACGCCCGTCGCCGACACCCTGTGCGAGCGACTCGCTCCAGAGCCCGACGGCAGCGCGGCCTGGCGCTCCTGGTACCCGTCCCCGTAGGACCCCGCGCTCTGACCCGAATCCGCAGGTAGTGGCGGAGGTCGGCGGCTGATACGACGACAGGTGTCCCTGCGGGTTTGAGATGATCGAGGTTCTCTACGCCTGATCGCTCTACCTGCAAGGACACCTGCCGAGTGAAGACGATATCGCGTCGTCGTACCGCCTCCCGCACCCCTGGTCGGCGCTGGACCCGGTTGCGGGCGCGGGTGGGTGTGCCGGACGCGTCGCTGACGGAGAACGGCGGGCTGCTGCTGGTGGCCGAGCTGGACCGGGCGCTGGGGGTCACCGCCGCGCTGGACACGGCGATCGGCCCGGTCAAGGCACGTGAGCGGGGCCTGTCCGGGGGCGAGTTCGCGCTGGCGCTGGCGGCGGTGCAGCTGACCGGCGAGGACCACCTGGTCGGGTTCGACCGGCTGCGGGCTGATCGGGTCGGTGAGGCTCTGCTGCCCGCGCCCGTTCCGCCGTCCACGACGGCCGCCACGCTCGCCGCCCGGTTCGATCAGGCCCGGCGCGAGGGCGTTGAGGTGGCGTGTGCGCGGGTCACCGCCCGTGCGTTGTCCGCGCTTGCGGTCGGCGAGCGGGCCCGGATCCTGACCGGGCGGGTGACGATCGACCTGGACGCGAAGGACATCGAGGTCTACTCGATGCGCAAGGAGCAGGTCGTCCGCTCCTACAAGGGCGAGATCGCCGGGCGGGTGCACGCCGCGCACTGGGCCCAGGCCGGCACCGTGCTGGTCGCCGACCTGCTGGACGGCCGCTCGGACGGCCGCACCCACGCACCGGGCCAGGTGGACGGGGCGGTGGACGCGGTGCGCGCGGCCGGGGCGAGCGGACGGATCCTCTTCCAGGGCGACTCGGGCTACTACGCGGGCAAGGTCGCCGAGAAGATCGTCGCCCGCGGATGCCTGTTCCGGCTCGGGGTGCCGCGCGGCCAACCGCTGTGGCGGGCGGTGGCCGCCGTGCACGAGGACGACTGGACCGAGGCTGTGGACTACCCCACCGCGCAGGTCGCGCTGCTGGACTACGTGCCCACCGGATGGCCCGATGGCACCGGGGTGATCGCGCGGCGGGTGCGTTACGACGCCGTCGAGCTGTCCGCCGACCCGCGCTCGCGCCGCTCGCGCACGGTGGGCAAGGACCAGCTCGCCCTCGTGTTGGACGGCATCGCCGACGCCGCGTACGCCTACTCGTTCTTCGCCACCAACGAGCCCCTGGACCTGGACGAGGACATCGCGCTCGCGGAGTGGGAGTTCCGCCGCCGCACCAGGATCGAGGAACTGTTTCGCGACACCGCCCACGGCGCCGGCCTCAACCACCTGCCCTCCGCCTCCCACGCGGTCAACAGCATGTGGATGTGGGGCGCGCTCCTGGCCTACAACCTCACCGCCTGGCTGCAGATGCTCAGCCCCCTGGGCACGGCACGCCGCCGCATCGCCACCGTGCGACGCCTGCTGATCCACCGGGCCGCCCGCTGCACGGTCACCGCCCGCCGCCACGAACTCCACTTCACCGCCACAGCAAGCGAGTTGATCGCCAACACGCTCGCCCGGATCCGCTCCCACCAATACCTTCCAGCCGCCTGACCGACCCGCCCGACCGGGCCCGAACCACCCACACCGCCCTGGAAAGCCGCCCACCCGACGCGCCAGCCGGGCCACCGGCCTACCCACGCACGCCGGACACACGCCGACGGCCAGCACAGAGATCAACTGACTGGCCGCCGGTCACTACCTGCGGATTCGGGTCTGACGACCGCGGCTGCCATCGAGCGCACGAACTCGTGCAGTCTCAGCACCGAGCGGCGGTACCCGAACGGCCGTACAACTGCCCTGGCTCATTCCCGTGAACGGTGTGCGCCGTCTGCGCGCTCTGGTGTGACGGTGGCGAGCGCCGCACACTGACGAGGCGACAGTAACCCCGGGCAGCGCACGCACGACCGTCAGCAGGGGGATGCCGATGGAGTACGTACCGATCCTGCGTGGCAAGGCGGGCGAGTTCATCGCCCTGCGCAACACCAGCGCCGACGTGCAAGCACGCATCCGCCCGATCCTCGAAGTCCACCCCGACCAGCGCTTGGCCGACGTCGTGCGAACCTTCGCCAGGCACGCCGGCGAGCACCTTCCCGCACACCTCACCGTGACCGTCGACTGCGGCCAGCTCTGGCAACACGGCGCCGTGGGGACCGGCTTCCGTGGCCACGCCATGCTCTGGCTCAGCGACTACTTCAGAGACTGGCTCCACACGCTCATCCCCACCTTCCGCACCACCGACCCGGCCGGCTCCCTCGATGAGACCCGCCAGACCCAGCTCGCCCACGGCGCGGGCGGCTGCCTGCGCATCAACCTGCACCACCTGCCCGCCACCCCGCGCGAACTGACCCAGGACGTGCAAGACGTCCTCGACGCCGTCGCGCTCCAGCCCCAGGACACCGACCTGCTCCTCGCCGCCGGCTACCTCCCCAACGCGGAAGCGGTTACCGCCCTCGTCCCCAGGGCACTCGAAGTCCTCACCTGGGCACGTGCGACGCCCTGGCGTCACGTCACCCTCGCCGGCGGGGCGTTCCCCCCGACACTGCGCCGCGTCACACCCCACATCCTCACCGCTCTACGCCGCTACGACCTGGACCTGTGGGAACACGTCGCCCGACGGGCCGCAGGCCCGCCGCCCGACTTCGGCGACCACGGCGTCGCCCACCCCGACCCACCGACCCCCGCCCGCGTGCGAGCCGCCCCCGCCAATCTGCGCTACACCAGCGGACGCCACTGGCACGTCGTGCGAGCCGTCGGCACGGCAGGCGTCGACACCCTCCGGCTATGCCGCCAACTCACCCGGGCCGACGTCTGGCGCGGCACTCACGCCGACCTGTCCTGGGGCGACGATGAAATCCACCTCCGTGCTCTCGGTCTAGCGGATGGTCCCGGCGGCCCCAGCCAGCGGCGCGCCTGGGAGACCTCCCACCACCTCGCCGCAGTCACCAGGTCCATCGCCGAGCGGGGCAGGCCCTGACGGTGCCGCCTGCACGTGAGGTGCCGGCCGCGGCGCGGTCCAGGGGCGTCCCGCTCAGCCGTGGCCCTGCTGGCGTCCGGCGAGTGTCGTGGTGAGTTCGACCGTGGCCAGGTACCACCAGAAGATCCAGTCGAGGAAGGCCGGGTCGTAGTCCTCCTGTTGGGAGGCGTCACGGTGGCGGATCTCGAACTTGTTGGCGATCATGAAGAGCGCGCCGTCGTCGGGCTTTCCGAGTTCGGTGCGGATCAGGTCGCGTCGCTCCTCGAGGATTCCGGCCAGGGCGATGATTGCTGAGCGCTTCTCCTCGATGGCTGCGCCGCGGCCGCGGCCGCGGTAGAGGGCGATGGCGTGCGCGGTGCGCTGTTTGATGTCGGGGTCGGTGACGGCCAGGGCCCGGTGGACGAGGTCGGCGCGGGCGTCGTCCGTCACGGCCACCAGCCGTCCCTGGTCCTCTCCCTCATCGGCCAGTCGGTAGTGGATTCCCGCGCCCGCGAGCAGCCGGTTCACCCGCCACCGGTACAGCACCCGGGCGGGGCCTGCGTGGAACTCCCGGTGGTGCCAGCCGCACTGGTTCCACGAATGGTAGGGGCGGTCGCGTGGACGCGACACCAGGTCGTGGAACACCTCCACCAGGCCGAAGGACGTGTCCTCGTCCCACTGCTGGGGCTTGAGGGGCCACAGCTGCGCGATGCCCAGGCGAAACTCCAAGACCTCGGCTGCGTCCGGCAGCTCCTCGCCGAACTGCTCGCCAAGGTAGCCATTAGCCATTGCCGTGCATCTCCATGACCAGCCGGGCGAACCCGAGGCGCACCGAGCCCGGGTGCGCCGGCGCCTTGGGGGTGACCCGCCCCTGGCGGTGAGGCCAGTAGGGGCGGGGCTCCGTGAAGTGCTTGATCTCCTTCGCCCGGTCGACCAACTCGCGGAACCACGTCCTCTGCGTCAGCACCGGGGCCTGGACCCAGGCGGGCAGGTCGGGCTGGCCCCATGGGTCGTCGGTCTTGGGGGCCGCGGCGGGTAGGTTCTCGAAGTCCGAACAGGCACTGGATCCCTGGAACGCCTCGGTGAGCAGCCATGCGGCCCTGGAGGTCCAGTCCCGCCGGCCGGACGCCGCGATGTGGTTGGCCTCGGCGATGAAGAGATCGGCAGGCCAGAGCAGCTCGTAGTTGCTGAGATCTATCACTGGGGTCCTTCCACGCCTGCTGGCCAAGGGAGTTGGCCAGCAGGTAGACCGGTCGGGTGCGGTGCCGCGTGGCGTGGAACTCTCTACCACAAGGCATGACCCTGCCGGCATGCTTTGTCAGGGAAATAGCTGATTCGAATGACTTCACGGTGATCTGCTCTGTGTCGGGGAAGGATCACCGGCGCCTGCGGGTGCCGTGCACCGCCGTCCGGCGGACAGCCGCTGCAGCCCGTGTCACTGGGGAGGGCGGGGACAGTCGTGTCAGCACAGGGGAGTGCGGGAGCGCGCGTCGATCGGGGGACCGAGGTGGTCCAGGTTATGGCCGGTGTCATCGATGTGGGATTGGAGCAGGCCGAGGGGCTGCTGCGTCGGATGCGCGGCGTGCTCGGCCGTTCCGACCTGCACGAGGTGGCGGCGGACGGGCAGGAGGAGTTGCGGGCGCGCGGCGAGTTGCTGCTGGGCCGCCTCGCCCCTGCTTCCGAGTCGCACCTGGAGGCTGTGGCCCGGCGAGCGGCAGCCTCCCGCCGGCCGTCGCCCGATGCCTGAGCTGCTGCAGGGACCAGAGCTCAGGGCGCGGGTCGACGAGGTCCTGCGCGCCTTCGTCCGGCAGGAGACCGAGCTACTGGTCGCCATCGACGTCCAACTGGAGCCGGTGGCGGAGCAGTTGCGTGCGGCCGTGGCGGAGGGCAAACGGTTGCGCGCCGCGTTCGCCTACTGGGGCTGGCGGGCCGCGGGCCAGCCGGACAGCGAGGCCATGGTGCGCGCCGCGGCGGCGATGGAGTTGGTGCACGCGGCAGCCGTGGTCCACGACGACCTGATCGATGACAGTCCGATCCGCCGCGGTGTGCCTACCGCGCACCTGTCCCTGCGCCGGGCCGTCGCCGACGGGCCCGAACGCGAGGCCCAGGGGCGTGCGTTGGCGATGCTGGTGGGCGATCTGCTGATGTCCTGGGCGGGACAACTGCTCGCCGCCTGCGGGCTACCCGCCGCCTACCTGGCACGGGCCCGCCCCCTGTGGGCCACGCTCGCCCGCGAGCTGATCGCCGGGGAGTGCCTGGAGATCCTGCGCACCCGCGCAACACCGGACGCGGAGAGCTCACTTGAGATCATCCGCTACAAGACCGCAAAATACACCGTCGAGCATCCGCTGCACCTGGGCGCACTGCTCGGCGGCGCTCCGCCCGCCCTCCTCACTGTCTTCACCGCCTACGGGGTGCCGCTGGGCGAGGCGTTCCAGCTCCGCGACGACCTGCTCGGCGTCTTCGGCGACCCGCGGCGCACCGGCAAGTCCAACCTGGACGACCTCACCGGCGCCAAACCCACGGCGCTGCTCGCACACGCCCTCACCGGCGCCACACCCGCCGACCGTGCGCGGCTCCAGCACCTGCCGGGCCGCGACGACCTCGGTGCGGCCGAACTCGACGAGCTGCGGGAGATCATGGTCCGTTCCGGAGCCCGCACCCGTGTCGAGGAGATGATCGGCGAGCGGGCCGCCGCCGCCCGCACCGCGCTCGCCCGGGCCGCACTCCCGCCGCAGGCCGCGGGCGCGCTCGCCGACCTGGTCGCCGCGGCGACCGCCCGCACCTCCTGACCCGCCGCACCGAACGAGGGGGCACCCCGATGACCGTGACACCTGAAGCGATGGACGCCCTGCGCCTGACGGGCGACCCGCTGGCCGACACCGTCGTGGACGCGCTATTCGAGCGCGGTGACATCGGCAAGTTCAACACCCTGATGCGCTGGGTCGCCCAGACCGGCCAGCCACTGCCCGAGGACGTCCCCGACGAGGCCCACGACTACCTGCACACCACCGCAGCCCCACCCGACTGGGTGGACTGGGACCAGATGGAGAAGGCCCGGCTCTTCTTCATCCGCAACAACGTCCACATCTCCACCGCGCTGTCCTTCGCCTCGATGCCCGCCTGCTACGTCGTGCCGCACGTCGCCCGCCTGCTCAGCGCCACCCACTCACTGGACTACCCCTCCAAGCGGATGGCCGAGACCGGCCAGTTCACCCTCTACCTGATGCGGCCCGACGCCTTCGAAGCCGGCGGCAGGTTCCTCCCGGCCGCCCAGAAGGTCCGCCTGCTGCACGCCTCCATCCGCCACCACCTGCGCCGCGAGAACCGCTGGGACGAAGCCGCCCTCGGCGTGCCGATCTGCCAGGAGGACATGATCGGCGGTCAGATGATGTTCTCCATCCAGGTGCTGGACGCCCTGCACCGGATGGGCATCCACATCTCCAACGAGGGCGCCGACGCCTACTTCTACGCCTGGCGGGTGGTCGGCGCCATCCTCGGCATCGACACCCGCGCCGCCCCCGCCGATCTGGCCGAGGCCCGCGACTTCTCCGACCTCTACATGGCCCGCCATATGGGCCCCTCCGACGAAGGCATCACGCTCACCCGCCAACTCATCGACCTGTACGAGCAGGTCGTCCCCGGCACCCTGCTCGACCCGGTCGTCCCCGCCCTGATCCGCTACCTGATCGGCGACACCTGCGCCGACTGGCTCCAAGTCCCGCGCTCCACCTGGGACAAGGCGATCACTCTCGCCCCCACCCTGCTGGGCGTCCTGGAGCGCATCGAGGACTCCTCCCCGCTGGGCGCCTGGGCGCTGGACCGCCTCGGCGACCTCACCACCCGCTTCGAACTCAGCTCCCTCACCCGCGGCCGGGTCATGCAGTACGCCATCCCCGAACACCTCCACGACGAACACGGCGTCACCTCCACCAGACACCGCACCGACCCCTGGACCCCGCCCCCGCTCTCCAACCGACTCCCGGCCTGACCACCGCCCGCGAGCGCGAAGTTCACGGTTCGCAAAATCGGTCGCGCCGGGCGACCCGACCACCCACTGATCCCCTCCCTGCCTGGATCCGGGCCCCGCGCCAGGGACGGCGCGGGGCCCGGCGGCGGTCAGCTGATGCGTACGGTCCGCTGGACGCCCCGTGCCGCAGCGCCAGCCGACACCGTCCGCTGAGGAGCTGATGTCGCCCACGAACTGAGGCGAGATGCCTCGAGGTAGCAGACGTTCCGGCTACTGGGGGAGACTGTGGATGTCGACGGCGTGGATGGCAAGGACGGTGCTGTCGCCGTCGATGGACACCGGCCCGTTCCAGGCGTGGTCCCAGGCGATGCGTCGGCGCTGCTGCCGGCCGCGGTAGATCTTCCTGCGGTACCCCTCAAGGTCGCCCCCACTGAGGTCCTCGAAGAGGTCCGCGTCGATGCCGGAGAACGCTTCGACGCGGATGTGGTTGAGCCGGAAGACGTGGTCCGTGCCCACGTAGCGCCGACCCAGCAGCGTGTACGCGGCGTCGTGGACGCTGTCGGTGGCCGCGTGCGCGGGCTCGGCGAACCGATCGCTGCCCTGACGCGGCAGCAGATAGGAAGCGGCGGTGGTGTCGTGTCCAGCGAACGCGCCGAGGCCGGCGGCGGCCGTGCGGCCCAGGACCTGCTGAAACCATTCCAGGTGATCGGCGCTCTCGATGTGGCAGCCGGGGGGCTGCTCGAACCGCGGGTCATCCCGTTCACTTTCGGGCACCTGGATCCCGGGAGCGATGTTCTCCTGCTCCGGCGCCTGGTTCAGCCCGGTGCCTGGCCGCGTCGGTGCGGCGAGCCAGCCGCCGTCGCCGTCGGCCTGCAGGAGGTGGACGCGCAGCGGTCCGTCGGAGGGCAGCTCGGTACTGAACACCAGGGCCGGGGTCTGGTTCCACGGGCCGATGTGCACGCCCTCGACATGCACCGAGGCGGCGGCGAGCTGGGTGTGGGAGGCGGAGGCGCCGCTGTGGTTGCCTCGGACGGCGATTGGTACGGCGCGCGAGGGCGCGCCCGGCTTCCAGAGCTCCGCGAAGAAGTCGGGCCGGTACTGGTAGCCGACGCGGCCGGGAGCGTTCCCGCCCGGATTGCGCTTCTTCACCGCGTCGGCGGAGGTCAGCACGAACCCGGCCCGCAGGGCGATGTCAGCCGGCGTGAACGACACCAGGTAGCCGGGATGCTGCGCCTGGAGCAGGCGTCGGGCGGTGGTCAGGGCCAGGCCGATGCCTAGCTCCTCCGACTGCAGCGCTTTGTAGTACTTGGCTGTGTTGAGTCCCTCCGCCGTCAGCTGGAGGAACTCCTTGGGCGCGCCGAGGGCTTGGGTGTACTTCAGGCAGGCCCAGTGCTCGGCCAGCCCCCGCCCGGCGCCCCGCTGGGACAGAGCGATCGCGCGGGCCAGGGTGTGGAGGACTTCCCAGAGCGGGGTGTCGAAGCGCAGCGAACTGCGGTCCCGCACGGCATGCAGGCCGGGCTTGCGCCGCAGCACCTCGCTGCCCTCCTTCTCCCGCTTCTCGTCATCGTCCGACGCTGCCGCCTCGACGTGGCCTTCGAGCTCCTCTCCGGCGTCGATCGCCACCCGTGATGAATCTCCGAGACCGACCAGAAGGCCATCGGCAGGCTTCATACTTCCCCCAAGCAGTGCTCTGACGGCTACTGGCCCAGGACGCTATCCGTACCCTGGGGGCGCACACACGGTGCCATGCGGGCGCGGCAGCCTCAGCCGCATGCGCCTGTCGCTTTCCGGCCAACTGTCACCGGATCCACCAGACATCTGGTGGATCCGACTCTTGCGTTGGGGTCTGCTGCCCTGCGCAGGGACTGGGGGACGGGCGCCTCCGGTGGGGCCGTGGACGGATGTCGGGCTAGCAGATCCGGTGCTGCCGCCTTTGCCGTCGCTGCCTGTCTGCAGCAACTGGACGAGGGTTCTTGACGCGACCGGAGCGACCAACAGCGGAGGTCCAGAACCCACCGCGACCGGTGCGGTCAGCCGAGCACGACGGCCACGCTGCCGTTCGCCTCAACGGTCCTCGACGATGAAGCAGGCCCGCTCGTAGAGTTCGTCGAAGGTGATGATCTCGACGTCCTGGATGGACGTCCGGTACAGCTCGAAAGAGCTGATCTTCTCGGGGTTCACGGCACCGTTGTGGGTGAACTCGCGCAGACTCCCGATCACCACGACCTGCCGGGGTCGGGTGGTGGACAGTTCGATGTCGGTCGGGGTGCCGTCTTCCTCGTAGATCCGGGCGAGGAACTCGCGGGAGATGAGCTGCTGGGCCTTGCTGGCGGTCTTCTGCACCTGCGCCACCGCGCCGCCCAGTTCTTTCGATGCCTGGTAGACGCCCGCGCGATACGGGGCCTTGGCGAGCAGCTCCGTCTGGTGGGTCTTGATCTCGCAGAAGAGCATGCTGCTGATCAGGCCCTTGGACCGCATGATGGCGTCGATGCGCTTCCCGGCCCCGCCGAAGATGTTCGCGCCGGTGGTGATGCGTTCTAGCTTCCCATCGTCGATGGATTCGCAGGCGATGAGGTTGAGGCCGTAGCCGAAGATCCACTGGTTCGCCTCGAAGAAGGCTTGCCAGACCGCCTCCGCCCCGCGTGTCGTTGCCCGGCTCTCTGAAGTTTCCCCCTGATCTTGGACAGCAGGTTTCTACGCTGCGGGGGTGAAGTCGTGCTGCAGTCTGGCTCGGGTTTCGAGTGGGGTGAGGTACC
>NZ_JBVHLF010000131.1:0-13634 GCF_055559155.1 Kitasatospora sp. NPDC024654 | reverse complement strand
CCTGGCCAAGCTCCGCGAACTCGGCTACGACGTCACCGCCGAACCGCCTCCCGCCGCATAGCGATCACCCGCAGGAGGTTTTCACCTCAGAGTCGTCGGGGACCAGCTCGGCGGCGGCCGCGGTGACCGGGATCGGCACCGGCGCCTGGTCGAGCTGGAGGAGGTGGCAGTGGCGCGCTGACCGGTGGTGGGCGCGGGGGCGGTGGGATCAGGGAAGTGGGGCCGCAGGGGAGCTGACTGGCCGCCAGGCTATTCTCCCGGCTCCGACGCGGCGACCCCTCGCGTCCCGGGCCGGATACCGCTCGTCTTCGGCGGCGGCAGGCGAGGAGTTCCTCGGGGCTCTTCCGATGTGTGCGCCGAGAATGTACAGGACGTCCTCGGTGATGGTCCGAGCCGTACCCGGACACGGCCTGCAGCGCGAGTGGCCCGAGCTCGCACTGGAGGCGCGGCTCCGCATGGTTCCCCTTGGGGGTACGGGCCGCGCCCCGGTAAACCGGCGTGCGGAAGCCCTGGGCATTCCGCGGGCGCCCCTGCGCCCGTCTTGGCGCCGCCTGTGGCGCTGCCCAACGCTGTGTATGCGACTGACCCTCGGCCGCCGCATGACCCGTACTTGGGGAGGCACCCATGCAGTTCTCGCGTACCCGCTCCGTCGTCGCCGTCGCCGCTCTGTTCCTGGGCAGCGCCACCGCGCTCGCCGTCCCGTCCCACGCCGCCACCCGCGCCCTGAGCCGTTTCGACGACGGCAGCTTCGAGTCCCCGAAGGTCGCGGCGAACACCTTCGTCACCCTTGGCACCGGCCAGAGCATCGGCCCGTGGCAGATCACCGGTGGCAACGTCGACCTGATCGGCGCCGGCTACTGGCAGGCCGCCGAGGGCGACCAGTCCGTCGACCTCGATGGCTCCGTCCCCGGGACCATCGCCCAGACCTTCACCACCAACCCGGGCACCACCTACAGCGTGACGTACGACCTGGCCGGAAACCCGAACGCCGGACCGACCGTCAAGACCGGCCAGGCGCTCATCGACGGCCAGGACTTCCAGGACTTCTCCTTCGACATCAGCGGCAAGACCACCACCGCCATGGGCTACGTGGGCCGCCAGTTCACCTTCGTCGCGGTCAACACCTCGACCACGCTGTCCTTCACCAGCACCACGCCCGGCAACGCCGGACCGGTCGTTGACAACGTCCAGGTCCAGGCATGCAAGGCGTGCCCGAACTGTTAACCGACTCTCGCCGGTGAGCCGGTGGTATCCCACGCCGGCCCACCGGCGTCGCCGTCACGCGATCCCGGGGCGGCAGCGATGACGCCGACGTCCTACCACGTCCGCTGGCTGGTCGTCTCGGAGAAGGAGGGGCTGAAAATCCGGTCAGCATCGTCGGCCATACAGTGCCTCGTCCAAGTGGGTCGGGTCGACGGGCCGGCGGCGAGTCGTTCACGGAAAAGCCATGTGGCCGTGGCGAATATCGACAGCACGCGGATGACACTTGCCGATGGGAAGAGACATGGCCACGACACCAAGACCTGGTGGACCAGAGTTCGCCCGTCTGAAGGACCTGACCGGCAGAGGAACCGATCTCCGGACGACGTTCCAGACCATGGCGTCGATGTTGGAGAGTGGGGGATTCGACGTCAGCATCACGTTTCTGATCCGTATGGAGGGCACGTTCCGGCCGTTCTCCGTGAGCGTGGTCGACGGGACGGGGAAGGTGGCGGCAGAAGCCGGCACGCACGCGGACCTGGAGGTCATCACCACCGCGGAGACGTGGAGCGAGATCGCTGCCGGCAGCCTGTCCCCCATCGACGCCTTCGCCGCTGGCAAGCTCCGCCTGCGAGGCGACCTGCCGGTGGGAGTCAAGGTGCTGACCCACCTTGCCGGAACGCCCGGTCGAGTACAGATCTGTTGAGGAGGTCCGACCATGGCGCAGAGCACGAGCACGCAGATCACGGGCACCATCGCCTACATCAAGGTCAACAAGCAGGCTTCCCAAGGCGTCGACTTCTGTTTCTTCGGTCTGACTCCGACTGACGGCACCGGCCCTGAGCAGCTCATCCTGTGGTGGTCAGTGCTCGAGATCGAGGGCCAGCAGTATCCGACCGCGGCCGACTGGGTGTTGCGCAATGCCACGATGTGGATGCTGCGGGACGCGTTCCTGAACCAGATTCCGGTCACGGTGACGACCGACGACGAGGTCAGTGCGATCGTGGACGTGGTCCAGCTCGGGTCGTCGTGATGGCCGCGGCGCCCGAGGAGTACGTGCCGCTCGCCGACCGCGCCCGCGCTGCGCTGCCCGGCGAGCGCGAGGTCGGAACGCCCGACCCGCAGGAGCGCGTCAAGGTCACCGTCGTGCTGCGCCACTCGGCCGCCGTCGAGCTGCCTGGCTTTCCCACGCCGTCCCTGGGCCGCGCGGAGTTCGCCGCGCGCCACGCCGCCCGCGAGTCGGATGTCCGGCAACTGCGGGAGTTCGCGCAGGCGCGGTCGCTGGAGACCCTGTCGGTCGACCTGGTCCGCCGTGCCGTCCGACTCGAAGGCACGGTATCGGCTTTGGAGGCGGCGTTCGCTGTCACCCTCAGGCTGGTCGAGTACCAGGGCCGGACGTATCGCCGGCAGGTGGGCCCGGTTCACCTGCCGGCGGTGCTCGCTCCCGCGGTCGTCGGAGTCTTCGGGCTCGATACCCGTCCGGTGGCCGAACCGCGGGTCCTCGTGGCGCGGCCGGAGGACGTGACGGGCTCGTTCTCCATCCCGGAGGTGGCTGCGCTCTACCAGTTCCCGGTCGGGTACAGCGGTGCGGGACAGACCATCGCGATCATCGAACTCGGCGGTGGCTTCGAGACGAGCGACCTTGACGCCTACTTCAGCGGCCTGGGTCTGGCCACTCCCCAGGTCGAGGCCGTGTCCGTCGACGGGGCTGAAAACAGCCCCGGCGGCAGCGCTGACCTCGAGGTGGCGCTCGACATCGAGATGGCGGGCACCATCGCCCCTGGAGCGTCGATCCTGGTGTACTTCGCTCCCAATAGTGAGCAGGGCTTCCTCGACGCGGCCAGCGCGGCCGTTTTCGCCACGAACCTCCCGGCGTGTCTGTCGATCAGCTGGGGACTGCCCGAAGAATACGCGGACCCCACCTTCATGGTCGCCATGAGCGGTTACTTCTCCGACGCCGCCGGGCTCGGGGTCACGGTGTGCGCAGCGGCGGGCGACGACGGCTCGTCCGACGGGCTCGAAGACGGCAGGCAGCATGCCCACTTTCCCGCCTCCAGCCCCTTCGCACTCGCCTGCGGCGGCACCAGCCTGACCGCCGTCGACGGGAAGATCACCAGCGAAGTCGTCTGGCAGGATGCCAACGGGGCGACCGGAGGCGGCATCAGCAACTTCTTCCCTATTCCGCCCTGGCAGGAGGGCACCCCCATGCCCGCCAACGCCAACCCCGGCGGCCTACAGGGACGCGGGCTGCCGGACGTGGCGGGCGACGCGGACCCGAACACCGGCTACCAGATCTATGTCCACGGCCAGGACGTGATCGTCGGCGGCACGAGTGCGGTGGCTCCGCTGTGGGCCGGTCTCCTCGTGCTGGTGAACGAATACGCGGGAACCGGCGGCGTGGGCTTCCTGAACCTCATCCTGTACGGGGACGCCTCGGCGCAGCGGACCTTCAACGACATCACCGTTGGCAACAACGGCGCCTATTCGGCCGGACCGGGCTGGGACGCGTGCACCGGCTGGGGAAGCCCCAACGGCGACCGGCTTATGCAGATCCTGGGCACATGGGTCTTCGCTCAGACACAGGCGGCACTCGTCTGAGAAGGGTCGGGGCGACCGGCGCGGTGGCATGCTCCGTTTCCAGCCCCCGCCATCCACCAGCACCCCGTCCCCGGCGGCAAGGGCGGACCGCTCATCGGCTCCAAGCCCGGCACATCAGGTTCGAACGGCGCGGACGGGACGGCGGCCGCCGGCGGGGGCGTCACCCGGCTTCGACAGTTGGCGGGCACACGTCCAGGTCTGATCGGGTGTTATCGCTGGTGAGCGGGCTGCGAGTGGTCTAGAGCACCTTGGTGGGCGGACATGTGCAATCCCGGTCTTCGGCTGCTGTGACCTCGGTGGATGCGGCATTCTGCGGGCATGTACGTGCGGAGGATCCAGCGCCGGAACAAGGACGGCAGCGTGGTCCGCTATGTGCAGCTGGCCACCAACTACCGTGCCAACGGCACCACGAAGGCCGAGGTGCTGCTGAACCTGGGCCGGGAGGACCGGCTCGACCTGGACTCCCTTCGCCGACTGGTCGCCTCCCTCAACCGCTACCTCGGCGATGGTGGCGAGGACGCCGCCGCGCCGCTCGCCGTGAGCGAGGACGGCCCGCTGGAGGTGGCCGCGTCCCGGGCGATCGGCGCGACCTGGCTGCTGGACGGCTTGTGGAAGCTGCTGGGCATCGACACCGCCCTGGCCAAGGTGCTGGACGCACGCCACTTCCGCACCGACGTGGAACGCGCGCTGTTCGCCCTGGTCGCCAACCGCGCCATCGCCCCCGACTCCAAGCGGGCCGCCGTCCACTGGGCGACCTCGGACGTGGTGATCCCCGCGGCGGGCGAGGTCGCCGAGCAGCACGCCTACCGGGCGATGGACCTGCTCGTGAACGAGAGCACGCAGACCGCGGTGCAGGAAGCGGTGTTCTTCGCCGCCGCGAACCTGCTCGACCTGGAGGTCGACGTCGTCTTCTTCGACACCACCAGCACCTACTTCGAACGCGACACCCCCGACACCGAGGGCTCGCTTCGCCGGTTCGGGCACTCCAAGGACCACCGCCCCGACCTGCCGCAGATCGTCATCGGGCTCGCGGTCACCCGCGAAGGCATCCCGGTCCGCTGCTGGGTCTGGCCCGGCTCCACGAACGACCAGACCGTGATCGAGCAGGTCCGCGCCGACATGCGCGCCTGGCGCCTGGGCCGCGTGGTCACGGTCGTCGACTCCGGCTTCAGCTCCGAGGCGAACCTGGCCTGCCTGACCCGCGCGGGCGGCCACTACATCGCCGGCGTCAAGATGCGCGACGGCTCCGCCAAGGCCGGCGAAGCCCTCGCCCGCCAGGGCCGCTACCAGCACGTGCGCGACAACCTGCGCGTCAAGGAAGTGCGCCTGGCCTCCGATCCCACCCGCCGGTGGATCATCTGCCACAACCCGGCCGAAGCCGAACGCGACGCCACCCGCCGCACCGCGCAACTCGCCGCGATCGAAGACGAGTTGGCACGGATCAAGACCGCCCGCGAGCAAGACGCCGCCCGAGCCCGGGCACGTGCCGCCAAGGCCGGCCTCAAGCGCGCCCCGAAACCCTCCGACGCACCGCACCGCAAGGCCGAGTGCGCCCTACGCGACCACCCCAGCCTGGGCCGCTGGCTCAAGCAGCACCCCGCCACGGGGAAGCTCTCCATCGACCGGGCGAAGGTCAAGACGGAGGCCAACCTGGACGGCAAGTACCTACTCGCCACCTCCGACCCCGACCTCACACCCGAGGACGTCGCACTCGGCTACAAGAACCTGCTGGAAGCCGAACGCGCCTTCCGGACCATGAAAAGCACCCTCAACCTGCGGCCGGTCTACCACCGCGTCGACGAGCGCATCCGCGCCCACGTGCTGCTCTGCTGGCTCGCCCTGCTGCTGGTCCGCGTCGCCGAACGCCGCACCGGCACCACCTGGCGCACCATCAGGAACGAGCTCGGCCGCCTGCACCAGGTCACCCTCACCGGCCCCGCCGGCAGCCTCCGCCAGCTCACCGAGCCCACCGACCTGCAGACGCAGATCTTCAAGGACTGCGGCATCCCGATGCCGCCAAAGACGGACGGCCTGGAACCTTCGATCACGCGCTGACCAGGCCAAACATCCTCCGGGAGCGTGGGCACACGCCCCCTCACCCCCGCACTGCCCAAAACCCCAGCTCAACCCCATGATCACGGGCACTTACATGCCCACCAACTGTCGAAGTCGGGCGTCACAGCCCTTCACTGTGGCCGATGCCTAGTACTGCAACCGCAGGTGCGTAACGATCACAGCTTCGGCTCGTTGGTGTGACTGTGTGCTGATGAGCTGACAGTTGAGCAGGTCGAGTCGTGGTCCGAGGGCATAGCCGGGCTCCATGCCCGGTTCGCCCACCGTTTCGGCAGGAGCCACGGGAGCGGGCAATGGACTATCTGACTGGGCTGCTCGCACCGTTGGAGAGGAAAAACGGCTGGACGCTGTCCGAACAGGTTGGGCAGTTGCGGCCTGACGGCGTCCAGCGTCTGCTCAACCTGTCCGAGTGGGACGAGGACGCCGTCCGTGACGACGTGTGCGACTTCGTGGTGGAGACGATCGGGGCCAAGGACGGGATCCTGATCGGCGACGACACCGGCTTTCTGAAAAAGGGCATCCGCTCGGCCGGTGTCCAACGTCAATACACCGGCACCGCGGAAATCCCGTTCGCGTGGGTCACCGCGGACGAGGCGTACGGCCAGGTCAAGCACCTGCGGTCCTGGCTGGAGGAACGCCACGTCGCCCACGTGCTGGCCACCAGGGTCAACGACACGGTGACCACCACCAACGGGGCGAACACCCGGGTGGACGCCCTGATCGCCGCGCTACCGCGGCAGGCGTGGAAGCGGCTGTCCGGTGGCCGGGGCGCGCACGGCGAGCGGATCTACGACTGGGCCCGTGTCGCGATCCGACCGGTGTGGGAGAACGGCTTCGGACACCGCGCGGGCCCCGCCCGATTATCGAAAAGGGGAGGAATTCACCGTGGACGACGACGACCAGTACGATGGTCGGTTCCCACTGGTGCTCCACCGGCACGACGGCGAGCTGATGATGCCGGCCACCCTCGTGACCGCCCTGCTGCGCCACACCGCCGAGACGTTCCGGCTGTGGCGGGTGCGAGGCCAGGTGCAACTGGACCTGGAGACCACCGCCAGGATGTACCACACTCCCTCGTGCAGTACGCCGCCGACCTCGACGCCAACATCGCCGCAGCCGACGCGGACGGGCAGCCCGATCACGATCCGGCGGTGGACCGGACCCGGGCGGACGAGTTCGCGCGGTACCTGGCCGAGATGGCCGCCGACTACCTCGCGGAAGGCGCGCCCGCCGTGCCGGCCCGGCCGGGGTCCGCCTGAACGGGGTTCCTGCCCGCAGCCTCCACCTGATCGAAGGGGATCGGCCCGTGCTTGCCCGCACCACCGCCGCTTCGGCGTACCGTGACGACGACACCACCGTGGAGGACCCGATGAGCGCTCAGCCCGAGTTCGCCCCCGTCCCACCGCCGGCCCCGGCGGCCGCCGCCCGGCTGTTCGCCCGGATCCGCGCCGACCACCGCGCCGACCGGTGGGTGCCCGCGTTCGAGCGGGACTGGGCCAAGGCCCTGGAGGACTCCCGCCAGACCTACGACCTGACCCCGCTGCACCAGGTGGTCCGCACCTGGCAGAGCCGCCTGGACACCGCGGTGTCCGTGGACACCTTCACCGCCGGCGGCCTGGACGACGAGGACGGCATCGACCTGGAGCAGGTCCTCGGGGCCCGCCGGTGACCAGCGGCCCGGCGCCGTGGCCGGCCCGGCTGTCCCCCAAGGCCGCCAAGGTGCTGGCCGGCCTGCCCGCCCACGCGCAGGAAACCGTGCGCGACGTCCTGGACATCGCCTCCCGTACCCCCTGGGGCTGGCCGGCCTGGGACGCCACCGACCCGGACGGCGAAGACCTGCGCACCGCCGCCGTCGGTCCGCTCACCGTCGTCTACTGGATCAACCGCGCCGCGGAGCGGCTGCACGTCATCGACATCGTCTGGCTCGGCTGAGCCGCCCCCTCCCCGCGCCGTTGGCGCCTCTTCCCGGCCGGGAAGAGGCGCTTCCCATGCCCGCGGCCGGATCGGCCGATCCGCCTTCGCGCCTCGCTCTGGCTCGCTACGGTGGCCCCAGGTGTGGAACCAGGCGCGGGGAGGCCGGTCGTGAAGCTCGTCATCGACACCACGCAGAGCACCTTCGAGGAGGCCTTGGCCCAACTCCGCGCCGCCTACGGGCGCGGGATCGTCGAGCAGCCCTCAGGCGTGCGCGTCCACGAAGCGCCAGGGGAGACCGTGTGGAGCCACCACGGCGGCTGGTTCATCCAGCACTGGGACGCGCAGATGCTGCGCGCCTGGGTGGAGGTCCTGCGGGACACCGAGCAGCTTGCTGCGGCCTGGCGGATCTGCAGTACGCCCGGCGTATGGGTCACCATCCCGGAGATCGGCGAGTTCGTCGTCCCGACCGACCCGCAGGGCCGTGGTCTGGTGCGGGCCCGCGGCTCGGTGCAGGTGATGACCGGGCTCGCCCGCCGCGAGATCGGGAGTATGGGCGGCATGCCGTTCGACAAGCGGGACAAGGGCCGCAGCGCCTACAAGGCGGCCAAGCCGGTCGCCGGCGTCGTCCTGGAGCAGATCCGGCAGTCCCCGCTGTACGACCGGCTGCTGGAGGAGTACCCGAGTGTCAGAGAGATGGCCGACAGCGCGGCCGACCGGTTCTGACTGACAGACTGGTGATCATGACAACCGAACAGCGCCGCCCGTTGT
The DNA here is from genome assembly GCF_055559155.1 of Kitasatospora sp. NPDC024654. NCBI lineage: Bacteria > Bacillati > Actinomycetota > Actinomycetes > Kitasatosporales > Streptomycetaceae > Kitasatospora > Kitasatospora sp. NPDC024654. The sequence goes on along the minus strand of NZ_JBVHLF010000131.1, from coordinate 5,081 downwards.
GGCAGCCCTTCTCCGAGCCGTCCGCCGACCTACCCTCCCAGGACGGAGGAGGGGGCCGGCGGCTCCTGCCGGTGGAGCGCCACCCGTTCCAGGAGGCGCCTGCCTGCGAGGCGGCGCCGCAGGACACCGCGCCGGTCCCCGGCGCCCGCCGTCCGCTCGGCCCGGGTGGCGGGCGGCTGTTCTCCGCGCCCGAGGCCCAGCCCGTCGGCGATCGGCCGAACGGCGGCTGACAAGCGCCCCGGGGTTGCTTCCATAGGGGGCTGGACAGGTGCCTGGACAGGGGGCTGGACAGGTGCACCGAGAGTTGCACCGAGAGGTGCACCCCTCTCCCGGCCGGATTGCCCGTTCTGCCTGGTCAGGCCCTGTGGGCAAGCCCCTTCCCCATGCCGACACCTCTTCCACGCGATAGCCGTGGAAGAGGACCGGATCGAACGAGGCGCCGCGCGGGCGGAGAACGGGGCGTCAGCCGGCCGCGGTTTCCAGGGCGGCGGTGAGGCGGGCCAGGACGGCGGTGGCCGCCTGCCGGGTGACGGGGTCGGGATCGTTGACGCGTTCGGCGATCAGCTCGGCGGCCGCCGCGATGACGGGCAGCGGCAGCGAGGCCTCGCGCAGGTGGAGCATCTGGGCGGCGGCCCGCTCACCGGGGGTGGTGGCCGGGGTGGTCGGGATCAGCGCGGTCAGACCGCGTGCCATCGGCTGGTGGCTGTTCACCAGGGCATTCTCCCCGGACTGGGAGAGCGGACAGCCACGCTGAAAGCTGTGCCACCGTGGCACAGCTTTCAGCGGGCGGGGCGGGTGCGCGATGACGCCCCAATTCGGTTGCCGCTTCAGCGCCGAGCGCACTCCCGAGTCCCCGCGGGCGCCGCTGGCTCGCCCGCTCCGGCGACAGCGAGGGCCTGGTCGATGGCCTCGCACAGCAGCGCCAGGTCGCCGGCGATGTCGTTGAAGACGACCAGCGGCGCGGTCAGGGCCGTGAAGCCGACGGTGAGCAGCGCTGCCCGTTCAGCGGCGCTCAGGTCCGGGCAGTGCCCGGCCAGAACGCTGCCCCGCAGCACGTAGGCGTCCAGCGTGTGGCGCGGCTTCTCCGTCGGTTCGCCCTCGCCGCTGGGGATGATCTCGCGACTCAGAACCTGCTCGACGGCGTCGGCGTACTGCTCCAGAACCTGCCGGTTGCCTGCCTCCTGCTGCCGGGCGGCGAGAGCGCGGATCCAGTCGGCGGCGCGCTGGCCGGTGACAGCGGCCCGGGCGAGGGCGTCGCGCCCGGCCTCGGTCAGGCCGCCGTCCGGCTCCTGGTTGCCGGGCTCGGCCTGGTCGAGCCCGGCAATGGCGGCCGGAAGCTGGGAGGTCGTCATGTCGGGTGAACCGCAGACGCCCGGGATCGGTCACGGGCGCCGGCGGTTCGGAGAAGGACGCACCGCAGGTCCCCGGTGGAGTTGGGAACGCGCGGCGCCGGTGAGTTTCGCCCCGGGCGAACTCCCCAGCGCAGGTCAGCAGGCTGCGACTGCGACGGCCATCGCACTCAGCGGGGTCCGGGCGCACTGCGACTGCGACAGCCGTCGCAGTGCGTGGTCGCGGGGTGCAGTGCGACGGCCCGCCGCACTGGTGAGTTTCGCCGCTGTACTGGTGAGTTTGGTGCGGGGCGGCTGGTGAGTTCCGCCCGAGCAAACTTTCCACCGCAGGTCAGGACCGGTGCGAGGCGCTTCGCAATCGGCGGGCGCGCGCTGCTCGGGTGCTTGGTGCGGGTCCGCCCTCCTTCGGGTAGGGGAGAGATCTCCCCCTGCCCGGTGCGATCACAGCGTCGCACCCACCCGCACCCAGGGTGCGCATGCGCAGTGGGGTGCGTGCGCATTGCGCACTCCGGCCGCGCACGAGGCGTTGGTGGGGTGCGGTGCGCGCGCGGCGGTCGGCGGGTTGCCCCCGCCCGGGTTTCGGGGCGCTCCGAAATGCGGTGCGCTGGTGATCTTGCCGGGCTACGATCCGCACCGTGGATTCCGTAGCGCTCCGAAATGACGAGCAGGGCAAGGGGCCGGACGGGCCGGTGTGCGAGGTGTGCAAGGCACCGCTCAAGCCGAAGGGCCGGGGCCGGCCACCCCGGCACTGCACCACCAACAGTGCGTGCAAGTCGAAGGCCGCCCGCGCGCGCAAGGCCCAGAAGAAAGCCCAGGACGCGCTGATCGCCACCGCCGTGCTGGACCTGGTGCCCGCCCCGCCCGGCACGGCCGACACCCTGCCGCCCGGGCCACTCCAGCGCGTCCTGGCCCTGAGCGAGGCCCTGGGCGGCGCCGCCTACCACTTCGTCGACGCCGTGCAGCAAGGCGAGGACACTGCCCAGGCGCTGGAGCGGCTGCGTCAGGTCGTGCCGCTCTTCGCCGCCCGCCTGCTGGAGCAGGCCGAGCAGGCCGGCCGACCCCTTGACCGCACCGGAGTTTCGGAGCGCACCGAAAATCCGGGGCCGTCAAGGCCGCTCGGACCCCTTGACGGCCCCCCAATTTCGGAGCGCTCCGAAATCCCGGGGCGGGCAACATCGGCCGGATCCCTTGGTGCCCCGTCTGTTTCGGAGCGCTCCGAAACTCAGCGCGGGCGAGCCGGCGCGCCCGACGATGCGCAGCAGGCCGGGCGGCCCGCTCGCCCCGCGCACCGCCCCGCGAGCGACGGTGCGCGGCAGCCGGAGCACCAGAGCGCGTCCGCCCTGGCCCCGGAAGTCGTTGCGCAAGGCCGGCCGCCTGCGCAAGGCGAGCCGGCTGCGCATGCGCAAGGGGAAGTGCGGTTCGCACTCGACACCCGGCGCACCGCCCTGGCGCCGGACACGCTCGGGCTGGGGGAGACGAACCTCGCCTACGACCTCGGCGGCGGCCTGACGGCGCGGCTGGAGCCGGGACCAGCGCCAGTTCTCCGTGGACGCCGACGGCAGGACTCTCGGCTGGGTGGAGAGCATCGGACGGGTGCCGGGCTGGACCGCGCTCGCCGACGGCCGGCTACTCCTGGACGCCGACGACCTCCGCCCGATCCAATGCCAAGGCCCGACAGAGGCCGCCGAGCTGCTGCGCCTGGCGCTCCGGCAGCAGCTCATCCGGCCCGCGTCGTGACGGCCGTCCCACTGTGATCCCGGTCACGGACAAACCGGGAGGACAAGGCCGTTAACCGGGGCGAACCAGGCAGGACAAGGGGGCTTGCCCGGGATGAATGTCAAGACGTTGGTCAAGGGGGTGTGTGGATCGTCAGGTGGGCCCGGATGAGTCCGGGTGCCGGAGTCGGCCACCGTGCCGGACCCGGCCCACTGCTGGATGGAAGGCCGACCCGATGTCCACCACCACCCCGCCCACCCCGCCCGCCGCGCCCGACCCCGGCGACGGCGACCAGGCCGCCGACCACCTCGCGCAGCCCCCGGCGAAGGCCTCGCCCGCCCCGGGCAAGCCGACCCGCGCCACCTCCACCGCCCCCTCCACGGCCACCTCCGTGCCCCGCAGGCGGCGCGGAACTGTTCCCGCAGGCCAGACCCGGCGGACAAGGGGTCGCCGCCATGCCGACTACCCCCTTACGACTCCCGTGTTCAAGCACAACTCGACGGGGCCTATCCGCGCGGACGTGCTGACGGCCCTGGGACTGTTCCAACGCGCTACGCCCCGGGAGCTGTGGCACCTGGTGAAACCGACAAACAAGATCGACAAGCCGGTGAGGGACGCGCTGCTGGATCTGGAGGACCACGGGAAGGTGAGGGTGGAACTGAAACTGCCCGACAACCGCCACCTGTGGTGCCTGACCCGAGCCGGACACCGCGAAGCCGCCACACTGCTCCCACCGACCGCCAAGCTGTCCACGCTGCGCTCCGAGACCGACGGTCCTGGCACCGCGTTCTCCGAGCACGCCCTGGACGTCGTCGCCACCGCCGGCCTGCTCGCCAGGGGCGGCTTCGGCACCCTGCTCGCGTTCACGACCGAGCTCGCGCACGCCCTGCCCGGCCGCGGCGCGCAGTTCGCCGACCTGGTGCTGCGCGAACCCAGCGCCGACGTCCCGGTGCTCCTGATGGAGGTCGACCGCGAGAACGAGACCGTGGCAGAGCTGGCCGACAAGATCGCCTCCTACCGGGCCTGGTTCGAGCTGCCGGCCAAGGACGCCGACAAGCAGCAGGCCAAGCCCGCACCCTGGCGCGGCGCCGACGTCCACCCACACCGGAAATGGACCCGCCACTACCCACCCACCGGCCGCGAGGGCTACCCACCGATCGCCCTCGTACTCAACAACAAGCCCGAACGCGAACGTCCCGGCACCCGCCCACTCACGCCCGAGGAGAAAGCCGAGCGCGAGCGCCGCAACCACGCCCGGCTGCTGCGCCGCCTGGCCGCCGTGGAAGCCGCCAGCGCAGCGCACTGGCGCGCACCGCGGTACGGCGGGGACGGCATCACCGCCCGCAACTACCACCAGGTGGTGCCGGTAGTCGCCACCACGCTGCCAATGCTGAAGCGCCGCGGCGCGCAGGCGGCGGTGTGGCGCCGGTTCGGCCGGGACAACTGGCAGACCCTCACCAGCGCGCTCGCCAACCCGGACGGCGACGAGCTGTACGCCGCCGAGTACCAGGCGGCCGAGACCGCCCGGGCCGAGCGGGCGGCGGCCGAGCGCGAGAAGCAGCGCCCAGCCTGCCGCCGGTGCAAGGCCAAGTTCAGCGACGAGCGCTGGCAGCACGCGCGGCAGTCCGCGTGGGACGACGGGCTGTGCGCCGACTGCCGCAAGGTGAAGGCCGAAGAGCACCGGGCCGAAATCGCCCGCCGGCAGGCCGCATCCGCTCCACCCCCGCCGCCGGCCAAGCCGACGTCCTGGTGGCGCCGCTCCTGACCAGGCAACAGGGCCGCTGACCTGCGCTGGAAAGTTTCCCGTCCGATCCGGTGAGTTTCGCTCGCCGGGTCGGCGGGCCGGTGAGTTTCGTCTCCGGGACCCCGGTTAGTTTGGCCGCGCCGGGCAGGCCCGCCCTGGTGAGTTTTCCGTGTCGGTGCAGGTCATCCCTGAAGGGGTGGGGCTGGTCAAGTCCCGCGGGGGGTTGCTTTTCGGGTGGTTCCGGCCGGTTGAGGGCAAGCGTGAGCGAGGCG
>NZ_JBVHLF010000130.1:0-13678 GCF_055559155.1 Kitasatospora sp. NPDC024654 | reverse complement strand
AGATCATCAGGGGTCGCGTCCGCTGCTTCCCCACCGGGGCGCCCTCCCGCCAGCCCTCAGGTCATCTCATGATCCGAGAACGCATCGGCCCTGGGCCCGGCGGCACTAAAAGAGCAGGTCAGGAACCCCTCTGCGGGTTGTGGGCTCGTGCCCACGGCGCGGTGGAGCGGGCGGATGTCGCTGTATTCCTGGCGGCTTATCCTCCATGACGGGGCTCGATCACGGTTTTTTCGGGGAGTAGGGTCAGGGTGGCAGCGGTGTGGCCGTTCGATGTCTGGGGCGCGTCTGCGCCGTGGTAGCGGGGGGTCGTGAAGTGGTATTCGAGGTTGGCGGCGGCATAAAGCGCGAGGGCGTCCAGATAAAGCGCGATATCCGGGCGGGAGCCGAGTTCAACGGCGGTCAGCTCCTCACGGAGCGAGTAGATGCGTTTTTCCTCTGCGTCGATCATCGTGCACAGCAGGTCGACGGCCTCCTGGAGGGTCCGGTCTTCGGCGCTCTGCAGCACGGCGAGGCTGTTGTGGGACGTGTCTCCGTGGAAGTGCTCTTTGCGGTAGCTGAACAGGTCGTTAATCAGCACGCAGAACCGCATGGTGCTGTCGGTGACCGCGGCCAGGGTGGGGCAGGTCGCCATGTCCTGCGTGAGATCGATGCCGAGGGCGTATTCCACCTGGAACTGGGCGATGGGCGTGCCGATCGTGGCCAGGTGGGCATGCAGCGCCGCCTCCACATCGCAGACCTCCGCCCGCCTCGGAGGTCGCGGGGCTGTCTTGTGGCGCTGGGCGAAGTAGTCGATCGCCGCGTCGAGGAAACGCTGGCGCTGGAGGGCAGGCAGGTGACTGATGATTCGCCGGAGCAGCCGGGCCAGTTCGGTGAACAACGCAGGAGCGCCCTTCGGAGCCTCACCCGTCCGCATCAGCGTAACGGCCATGTCGATGACCGGATCCATGGATGGAACCCACTCACCGAAGATGGTCGGCTCATCGACCATGTCATCGAGCAGGTACATGACGAGGTTGAGAGGCCCCATGTCCCGGAGCCTGTCGAAGTGCCCACCGGGGAGGAAGATTTTGTCGAACTCGATAGTGCCGCGGCTCAGGTACTTGTCCAAGTCTTCGGCAGTAGGGATCAACGATCCGACCAGGTGCTGATGTGCCCACGCAGTGATGTGCTGCTCCAGTTCCATTCCCCGCGGGTGGCTGCGCGGGGCCGGCAGCAGAGTCCCGAGATCGGGGATGCGGAACTGCAGCGCGGGTGAGGAGGCCACGCCGGGCGAAATAGCGGTCATGGGATGCTCCAGAGGTTGACGTCGGTCGCTGTCAGGCGGTGCGATGGGTCAGGTGGCGCAGCAGCCGTGGCGGCGGGGCGGAGAAGTGCGGTGCCGAGGGCGGCCAGTGCCGGTTCGTGGCGGCTGGTGAGCAGGTGCTCGACGGCGGTCTGTGCCCCGCTGGCGGTGAGGATGCTGCGGATCTCCTCGGCGCGTTCGGGGCCGAGACGTGGGTCGCCGAGGAACGCGCGCAGGTTGCGTCCCTGCGCGGAGGTGACGTGTTGCACGCCGAGCGGGGGGCGTAGCCGGACAGGGCGCGGAGCTGGTCGAGGGCGGCGCCGAGGTGAAGGGGACGCTCGGTGGTGTACTTGGCGGTCTTGTTGCGGATGATCCGCCAGGGTGTGTCCGTGTCCGGCGTGGGGTGGCCGGTGGCCATCAGGCCGAGGTGTTGGTCGATGAGGGTTTCGGTGCGCAGGGCGTTCAGCAGCGGCCAGACGACGGTGAGTTCCCCCGGCATGATGTCGAGGGTGGGGCCCGTGCCGAGATCGAACTGCTCCGCCCAGGCCAGCGTGCGTTCGTGCAGGCGCTCCGCGTCGGGCTTGGTCTCCGCGGTGAGCGGGCCGTAGAAGGACAGGAGCTTGATCAGAACACTGTCCGACGCGTCGGGATTGGTCACAGCGTTCTCCTCACGCGTGTCTCAGCGGTCGCGCGGTCTTCAGGTCGGGCTCCTTTTTGGGAGGTGCTGGCGAGGTCCCGTCGAGGTGGGCCGGGCCATCGGGAGGCGGGCAGGACGGCGGCGGGCAGCGTGCCCGCGTTCATGCGGGCGTCGGCCGGGTCATCTCGGGTGGGAGACGCGTCATGAGCCCGAGGGCGTGGGTGTGTGCGGTGGCGGGGAGTTGGGATATGGCGTCGCGCGCCAGTTGGGCGTGGTGCTCAGCCATCGCGTGCGCGGCATCGAGGGCACCGGTCTCCTCCAGAAGGGCTCGCATCCGGCGCAGAGCGGCCTGCGAGTCGGGTTCGTCCAGCAGTGTGTGGCGGAGCGCCGCGCAGTCGGCGGAGTCGGCCCGTTGGCGGGCGAGCAGGACAGGCAGGGTGGGGCAGCGGTTGCGCAGGTCGCTGTCAGCGGGTTTGCCCATCAGGTAGGTCGTGGCCAGCTGGAATGGCAGGAGGTCGTCGCGGATCTGGAAGGCGATGCCGAGGTGGTCTCCGAATGAGCCGAGCAGGTCCGTGGTGGGAATGTCGCCTCCCCCAAGGACGGAGCCGATGCGGCAGGCCGCCTCCAAAAGTGAGGCGGTCTTGCCCCGGGCCATCGCCAGGTAGTCGTCGACGGAGCAGTCCAGGTTGCCTCTCATCTCCAGCTCGTCGAAGGCACCCCGGCAGATCGCTACCCCGGCGCCCGCCTGCACCGCCATGGCGCGCGCGATGCGGTTGGTGGGCACGCCGCGCTCGGCGCACTCGGCGAGCGCGGCGAACCACGAGAAGTACAGGGCGTTACCGGCGACGATGGCCTGCGCGGGTCCGAAAGCAGCATGCACGGCCGTTCGGCCTCGCCGCTGGTCGTCGCGGTCGATGATGTCGTCGTGCATCAGGCTTCCGACATGTGCGCCTTCGATCCCGACCGCGGCAGGGAGCACGGCGCTCAGCTCCCCGCCCACCGTCAGTGCCGCATGCACCACCAGCAACGGCCGTAAGAGCTTGCCCGGTGGGAACAAGGCGTACCGGTGCACCGCGTCCAACCCCGTCACACCCTGCGGCCATCGGTGAGCGAGCTCGGCTTCCAAGCCATCGAGGATCTCGATGGGGTTCCCCAAGGAACCGGGGGGCCATTGCACTTCGGACTGCGCGGGTATCGGTACAGCGCGCTGGTTTGGCAGTTCGGTCAAGTGCGGCCTCCCTTGTCAGCCGTTTGCATGAACGTTTCCGCGTGCTGGGCTAACACCAACAGTCCACGGCCCGAGCCGGAACGGCTCGCAACGGCATCATCGGAGCACGGATCCGCCCCGCCCCACGGGCCTGTGCTTCCACACCCGTCCTTCGAATGGTTTCTGACCCGGTCCGGGCACATTTCAGGGCGGCCATCAACGCTGCGGCTGCGGCAACCCATGCCCATTGGGTCCAGGACGGCGATCGACTCGCTCGGCCCTCGGGCGGTGAAGCCCGCGTGCTGGTAGTAGGGCACCAGATAGAGGGCGTTAATCGTGAACGTGCCGAGCATCAAGCGGTAGCCGAGGCTGCGGTAGTGGGCGCTGGCCTGCTCGATCAGCCGGTGGCCCAGCCGCTGCCCGCTCACCAGCGGCGATATCGCCAGGGCCTCGATCTCCACCACGTGGTGGGCCAGCCGGGAACGGTGATCCCCGCTCAGGCCCTCGATGGTGCTGATCCAGCGCAGGGGCGGGGCCGCGTGAAGTACACCGACCACTTCGTCCCGTCGGCGCTGGGCGACCCAGCCGGCCCGCACTGCGCACGACGGGTCTAGACGTTCGCCATGTGCTGGGGCATGGGCGATCTCGCCGGCGATCTCCGGGTTGGTGAACTCCCACCTGCCGCAGAAGTTCCAGGATGGCCATCTCGTCAGCAGGCCGCGGCAGGCGGATCAGCAGGCCACCAGCCGCCGAGCGCTGAGCCCCGACTGCCGATCGCGTTTCTTGAAGCTCGTCCCATGCCACTCACACAACGAGTGCTCGTCAGTGCGGTTGCCGCCGGGTCCACCAGCACGGAGCCAATCTCGCGCGTGCGGGTGAACCAGCGGCTGGCCTCGTGCACCACAGGTGTTGCACCCGATATGGTCGTGGTGACCGCTTCTGAGCTGCGTGAACTCCTACCGCACGCTCGTGGCGCCCCGGAGAAACGTCGGCGACTTCGACTGCTCCGGCGAGGACATCGAGCGCGACTTCCTGGCCCGCACCGGCTGCTGGGACCACGTCGAGCGGGTCCTGCTGACCAACCAGCAGCGCCTGGCCTACGGGCTGCCGGCCGCCGAGGGTAAGAAGGGCGACCCGCGGTGGCCGGCCTTCGCGGCCCGGTACGACTTCGCTCCCGACCACCCGGTGCAGTGGGAGGTCGAGGCCGTGGAGCCGGACGAACTGCGCCGGCTGCTGGAGGCCGCGGTCGACCCGTACGTCGACCGGGCCGCGATCGGCTGGATCAACCCGCTGCCGGAGGGCTACGTCATCCACGCTTGGTTCACCAGCCCCACCTATTGGGACGGTGGTGAGTCGGCGCGCGGGCGCATCTACAGCTGAGGCCTGCGAACCCCGCGACATCCTGCCAATCGCCGACAGGGACGGATAGCCGCCAGCCGCTGCTCACGCCGTGGACCACCATGCCGCTGCCCTTGAACCAGTGCGTGGGGGTGATGCCGGGCTTGGGGTTGTGGCTGTTGCGGATCAGCCGGCCGGTCAGCTCCGGCGGCAGGGCGCCCTCGACGGTGAGGCCGACGGCGGTGATCTCGTCGACCGCGCTGGTCCCGGTCCGCCGGATCGGGTGGTAGTGCCCGATCCGGCGGCCGGCAGTTCCACTGCGGAGTCAGCCGGTTAGGAGTGGGTGAGCACGTCGGGGTACCGGGACAGCGGATCGGTGTGCATGGCCCTGCCTCGTCAGGCGTTGAGCGTGGTGATGTTCCACCAGCGTTCGTCACGGAGGTCGAGTGTGATCGGCGTGGGGGTCGCCTTGCCGCGGTGGAGCATGGCCGGGTAGCTGCTGTCGGGCAGTGGCCTGGTGGTCCAGGGCTGGCCGTTGTGCCCGTTGTCGGGCACCGAGGGGATGGTGATTTCGACGGCGTTCGCCAGATCGTCGGCCTTGACGCCGTCGGGCACCTGCCGGAGGGTGAAGATCTGCTCGAAGTGGGGGCGCTGGACCAGGCGGTGGGCGATGTGGGCCTCCTTGCCCCGGCCGTAGAGCAGGTAGGTGAGGTGCGCGGGGAAGGGCTCCTCGCTGAACCGGCGGAAGTTCAGCACCCGCTTGACCCGCGCGGTGAAGCCGCCCGAGATGGGCTCCCAGATCCGGTCCTCGCCGTTGCCGGTCTGGGTGACCCGGTCGAGCCGGGCCGGGTACTCGGTGACCGAGCCGTCGCCGATCGGGGGCAGCACCATCTCCTCGGTGTTGCGCACCGCGTGCCAGCTGGCCGGGCGGTCCGCCTGGTCCTTGAGGTAGATGTCGACGATGTCGGTGGGCAGGTCGTACTCGACCACGACCTGGTAGCGGTGCTCGGCCATGCCGAACATGGCCAGGTGGTAGCCGAAGACTGTGTCCCGGCCGGACAGGATGAAGGAGTGGACCGAAGGGTCCTCGTGATCGTGGTCGTGACGGGTGGTCATGCGAGCTCCTTTTGGACGCTGTGCTGTGGGGTGGAGGGATGCGGTAGGGACGTGTGCCGGCGCTGCCAGAAGACCCGGTCGCTCCAGCGGCTTTCCAGGCTGTACACCGCGTGGTGGTTGCGCCGGTAGGCGGTGAGGATCGCGGCGACCTGGGCGCGGTAGGACTCCAGCGCCTCGTCGTCGCCGTCGAGGTGGGCGGCCAGGGCCGAGGCTCCGGTCATACCGGTGTGCAGGGCGGTGAGGATGCCCTGGGAGGAGATCGGGTCGAAGGCGGTGGCGGCGTCACCGACGGCGATCCAGCCGTCGCCGGTGGGAGTGTCGAGGTGCGAGGAGTGGGCGGGGGCCCGCCTGACAGTCGCGTCGGTGGGCAGCGGGTGGGCGCCAGCCCGGACCGCGACGTGCCGGGTCTGCCGCAGCAGCCGGGCGAAGTCCGAGCGGGTGCGCGGTGCGGACGGGGCGAGGTCGGCGTCGGTGAAGTAGGCCACCAGGCGGCGGCCGGTGGGCAGCAGCGCGGTGTACCACCAGCCGTCCTGGGCGGATTCGACCAGCGAGCAGGTCTCACCCGCTCGCCCCGTCGGGTCAGGTGCCAGGTCCAGACAGGTGGCGACCAGGCCGTCCATGCGGTGAGCGGCGGCCCGGCCGACGGAGGCTACCGCCCGCCGGCGGCCGCTGGCGTCCACCAGCCAGTTGCACCGGACCATCCGCTGCTCGGCTGGTCCGCGCAGTGCGACCACCCAACTTCCTTCTGCGGACCGGGACTTCGGGCGTGCTGCGGTGCGCTCCGCCACTTCGGCGCCGGCCGAGCGGGCCGCTTCGCGCAGGCACCGGTCGAATCGAGCCCGGTCCAGGTGCCAGCCGGGACCGTTCGGGTCGTTGATGAAGTCCGTGCGACGCAGGGCGGGCGATCCCCAGGCGGAGAGGTTGGCGTAGCAGGTCAGGTGGCCGGCCACGACGGGCCGTTGACCGGCGCCCAGGTCGCCGAGCAGGACTTTGGCCACCGAGGGCAGGGCCTCGCCGAGCTTGGGCGGGCCGCTCCCGGCGTCCGTGAGCAGGACGGTCCGGCCCGCGCGCGCCAGGGTCAGGGCGGCGGCGGCGCCCGCCGGGCCGCCGCCGGCGACCACCACGTCGTAGTGGTCGCCCGCGGCGGTGCGCCGACCGGTCATCAGGCATTGTCGCGGAAGGGCGCGACCTTGTCGATGAAGCCGGCCGTCACCTCTTCGGCGGTGTAACCGCTGACCGAGATCGCCTGGTTGATCGCCACCGACGCGAGGGCCGGGTCCGCGGCCTGAGGCACGTGCAGCGTCACCAGGTTCTGCGTGAGCGGAACGCCTTCAAGGTCGATGGAGGGCCTGGACTCCACCTGGATCCGATCGGGGAAATCCTTCGCGCCCTCGCGCACTTCGACGATGCCGAGCCGGTACCAGTCGTCGATCATCTGGTTGAGCTGCTCGGTGTTCTGCCCGCGCAGCCCACGCAGCCACACGGCCCGCCGCTCGAACGCCTCGGTGCGTTCGGCCAGCGGCCGGGTCTCGTCCACGACCACCTGGTAGTCGTCCTCGGTGAGGACGTGGTTGGGGACCCGGGCCGGCCAGAACGTCGGCAGGTACGGGTCGTGGCGCGGACCCAGGGACAGCTCGTAGCCGGAACGGCAGCTGGCGGTGTCGCTCTGCCACGGGACGGCCATCCACCGGGAGAGGTCGCCCGGCGCCTGGGCGTACAGCGGCCCGTTCACCGACAGCGCGGTCTCGGGAGTGAGGACCGTGCCGTACGAGGGCTCGGGCTGGTCGGCCGGGCGGTGGCGGATCCGGAACGGCGCCATGTACATCGAGGGGTGCCGGATCGGCCAGGTGACCTCGCAGCCGGGGTGGAAGGCGTCGGCGAGGCAGAAGTCCAGTGCGGCGCGGTCGAGCGCGGCCGGCTGCTCGGCGAGGCGCACCTCAGTGAGCAGCCGGGGCGGCGGGGTGGCCCCGAGGGTGCCCCAGTCGTCCTCGAAGTCACCGTCGGCCCAGCACTGGAACATCCGGTGCTGGGTCGGGGAGAACGCCATGTGGTGCAGCGGCGAGCGCGGCGGGATAGCCATCGCATCCCCGTACAGCCAGGGCCAGGGGACGGGCGAGGCGCCGTCGCGCCCGGAGTCGCGCAGCGCGTTGAACACCTGCCGGCGCAGCGCGCGCCGGGTGGGGGCGTTGCTGCTGAGCCGCGCCAGCATCTGCGGGGTGGTGAACTGGCTGAGACCGTCGTGCCCGTAGTACCCGGCGAAGCCCTGGTTGACCCACTGATGATCGGTGAAGCGCTGGAGCACCGGTGCGATGTGGCGGGTGAAGGAGACCCTGTCCGGGAACGGCAGCGATCCGTCGCAGACGAACACGTCGTACAGCAGGTCGTAGAGGGTGCGGATGCCCTTCAGCGCGGGGGCGTAGTTGGGCGGGGCGACCAGGACCCAGGCGGGGTCGACCGGCAGAACGCGGCCGCCGACGGTGACGGTCGCCGTGACCGGGCCGTCGCCGATGTCGTCGTGCCAGCCGTCGTTGTTGGCGTAGGTGGTGATCGGCTTGCCGTTGTAGGAGGCCGACTGGCCGAAGCCGCCGAGCACCAGCAGGTGCCCGTCCTCGTCGGTGCGCAGTTCCCCGAGATAGACCTCCTTCCCCATGAACTTGCCGTCGCGGAAGTGGAAGTCGGGGCCTGAGAGGTTTCTCCCGCTGATGCTGATCGGGCCCGGGTCGATGATCAGGTCTTTTCGGAGGTCGCCGGTGATCTCCTTGTTGCGCAGCTCGGACGCATTGGCGCCCGCCGCGTCGGGAATGTCGAGAGCGAGCTGGAACTGGTACCAGGCAGCCTTCTTGTTTGCCAGGTGCGCGCTCCAGCGGATATCGGCGTTGTCCGCCGTCAGCTCGGCCACCACCTCGCCCAGGGCGTTGTACCCGTAGACCCGAAAGCGCGCCGCCTCGCGTTTGATCGCGCCGGCGGAGTCCTTGTAGAAGCCCGGGTCCTGCGGCGCGGGGTCGGGCACCTCGGGTGCGGTGTAGTACTCCTCAAGTGAGTTTCCGACTCTGGCGATTCCGATGGCGGGGTGGATCGCAGCACGGACGATCTCGTCGGTCATGTGGCTCGGTGCCTCCAATTCCGGAGATCCGGCTTCGAGCTGAAGGTTCGTTTGCAAAACACTATGGGAGGAGGCTCTGATCCGATTGGAGTGACACGCATGACCAGGCGGTGTGCATGGTCGGCCGCACCGGGGCGCTCGCCCGGGTGCCGGGCCGGCCACCGCGCCGGATCCGGCCCTGCTGACGGAAGACCAACCCGATGACCACCACCTCGCTCCCCGCGCCCGACCCGACCAAGCGCGAACAGGTGGCCGCCCTGGTCTCCGCCCCGGACGATCCGTGGTGGGAGGTGCGGGTGCTGCACGCCAAGCTCTACCCGGTGAAACCGCGCCGCGTGAGTGCCGGCCGCCGCACGGCTGTCGCGGGTGCTGTCGCGCCCTGTGACCTGCGCGGATGGGGGCTTACCCCCGTGCGAGGTCGGGGCGCGACAGCTGCACGCGACAGCTGCCGTTGGGTGGGGCCGACTCGCTCAACGCTCTCTGCGTACCCCGGCCGCCGACCGCCATCGGCAGGACGTCGCCGCCTGCGCCCGCGAGGCCGCCCACCAGGCCCGCCAGACCACCGACGTCGCCCACCGCCGCCTCGCAGGCACCGCCGCCCAGCCCCTCTACACCGCCCTCGACCGCGCCGGCCTCTACACACTGACCGACGACGACCACCTAGCCGTCCGCGACCTCACCCGCCACCTCGACCCCGCCACGCTGCGCCAGGTCATAAGCCGGTTGGAGCGCACCCGTACCGCAGCCCTCGCGCTGCGCACCACCCAGCAGGCCCCCCGCCTGCCCGTCCGAGGGTGCGCCGCAGCCAGTTCTGACGCCCCGCGGCCGCTGGTCAACCGGGCGATCAGTTCAAGCGTCTGCGCCGGGAGGCCGGGGTTCCAAGCCCGGAACGTCTGCCGGGCCTGGCCGACCCGGTGTTCCAGCCTTGGTTCTTACCGGCGGGTGAGGTCGTCAGCCGCCCCAGTGCGAGTCGCCGGCCGAGTAGTAGCCGCCCCAGTTGGCGTCATGACGCCGGCCCCACGAGCTGTCGCCGGCGGCGCGCCACCTCCTGGTCATGCGGGTGGCTGGAAGGCGGTCACGGGGTGGCCCGGTGTGCAGGTGGAGCGGGCCAGCAGGCGCAGGCCGAGGTTGGTGAGGCTGTGCCGGGCTGTGCCGTGCTGGTGTGCGCTGGTGATCAGGCCGCCTGCGCGCAGGGCGTTGAGGTGGTGGCTGGCGGTGGCGGGGGAGATGCCAACGAGGGTTGCGGTTTCGGTGGTGCTGCGGACGGTGGTGAGAGCGGTGAGGACAGCGGCCCGTGTACGGCCCAGCAGGTGGGCGAGTCCTGGGTCGGGGTGCGGGTCGTCATCGGGGAGCGCGGCGCGTGGGTGGCGTACCGGGATGTAGACCTCGACGGGAGCCTGCTCGTCGTAGTTGTCGAGGCGGGCCGTGGGGGTGTGCAGGAAGAATGAGGGCACCAGCAGCACGCCGCGGCCGGCCAGCTGGAGGTCGACATCCTGCGGCAGGTGGCAGGGGACGGAAAGAGTGGGGTACTGCCAGCTGATCGACGGGTGCAGGCCGCCCAGCGTGATCTCGGGCGTCGCTGACGCGCCGTCGACGGCGGTGCGGACGGCGTGCTCCACGTACTGCCAGGTCGGCGCGATGGCGAGGCGGTGGTAGGTGCCGAGCAGGCGGGTGAGCTGGTCGGTGGCTTCCGGGCGTCCGTGGTGGAAGTCGGCGACCCATTGCGGCAGGTTCGGGCGCATGCTGCGGGTCGCGGCCAGATCGGCGATCATCCGGGCCCGCGGCAGGGATTTGACGGCTGCCAGCCCGTCGCCAAGGCTCGCGGCTCCGTTCGGGGCGATGAGCAGTTCGGTCACCGCGCCGTCGTCGGGGGTGGCGAGGTCGAACAGCGGCACTTCTCGTCGGCCGATGCTCTGGCGTACTTGGGCGGACCAGTGGGCGAACGGCTCGCTGTCGGCTTGCGGCTGCTGCAGGAGCTGAAGGCTGAGCACGGTCTCCCGCAGCGGCTCCGGATGCGCAGCCCAGCGGACCCGCTGCACGTCGGCGGCGGTGAAGTGAAGACGAAGCATCAGCCTCCCAGCTGTGCGCCACACGGTGCGCCGCCTGGCCTGGCTCGACGAAGCGATCTTTCCGATGGCCAGAACCCGCATGGTAGTCCAGCAGGCGAGACACGGAACAGGCTCACAGGGCCTGTCCCGGTACGCCAGGAATCCGGTGGAGATAGCTCGTTTCTTCCGGTTTCGAGCACGGTCGAAGGCCATGGCGTTCCTGTGCGCGGTGGCGCACCATGAGTCACCCGCTACCGGCGGGTAGGCCGGGCCGGTGCGCCGGCGGCGGTCTTTGTCGCGTGCCCGCCTGCTCGCTGGATCGGTGTTCGTCCTGTCGCTTCAGGCTGCGGGCGGCCCACTGCCCGCTCGATTCGAAAGACTGGTGAAAGACGTGACTGCTCGTACCCCGCAGGAGATTTTCAACAGCCACGGCAAGGCGCTTCTTGCCGAGGATGTGGACGGGATCGTGGCGAACTTCGCCAAGGACGCCGTGTTCATCACCCCCTCCGGCGTCCGCCACGGTCGCGAGGGTGTCCGCGAAGCCTTCATCCAGCTCTTCACCGATCTGCCTCACGCGAAGTGGGACCTGAAGACCACCACCTTCGCGGGTGACGTGCTGTTCCTGGAGTGGTTGGCCGACTCCGACGCCAATAAGGCCGAGCACGGCGTGGACACCTTCGTCTTCCGCGACGGCCTAATCGCCGCCCAAACCGTCCGCTACACCCTCACCCCGAACTCCTGAGCCACCGGGGCGGCGGGCGCCGCCCCCCTTGGGGCCACCTCATCCGCTGTGGACCTGCACCGGATCTCGTCAACAGGAAGGGGAAAAACACATGCTCAAAATACCTGGCCGCGGCACGCCCGCAGTCCGTCTGGCTTTAGAAGTCATCTCATTTGGCCTTGTAGGCTACCTGCGTGACGATCGTGGAACGCCTGGTGCCGGACGAGTTGTGGGAGTTGTTCCAGCGTGTGGTACCGGAAGCGCCGACACGCCCGCAGGGAGGCGGTCGGCGTCGGCATGGGGACCGTGAGGTGCTGGCCGCGATCGTGTTCGTGGCGACGTCCGGGTGTACGTGGGTCCAACTGCCGCCGTGCTTCGGACCGTCCGGGCCCACCGCGCACCGCCGCTTCGCCGAGTGGAGCAGGGCGCGGGTGTGGGCGAAGCTGTACCGTCTGGTCCTGGACGAGCTCGGTGGTCGCGGCGAGGTGGACTGGTCGCGGTGCGCGGTCGACTCGGTGAACATGAGGGCCCTGAAAAGGGGGAGTTGACGGGTCCGAATCCTGTCGATCGGGGCAAGTATGGGTCGAAGATCCATTTGCTCACCGAACGCACCGGTCTGCCCCTGTCGATCGCGATCTCGGGCGCCAATCTCCACGACAGCCAGGCTCTGATACCGCTCGTCGAGGCCGTGCCCCCGATCCGCTCGCGCCGCGGCCCCAGGCGCCGCAGACCCGGCAAGCTCCACGCCGACAAAGCCTACGATCACCGCTTCATCCGCACCTACCTGCGACCACGCCAGATCACCTCCCGCATCGCCCGACGCGGCATCGAGTCCTCAGCCCGGCTCGGCCGGCACCGCTGGGTGATCGAGAGGACGGTCGCATGGCTGGGCGGATTCCGCCGACTCCATCGCCGCTACGAGCGCAAGGCCGACCACTTCGCCGCATTCGCCACCATCGCCGCAGCCCTGATTTGCCACCGCAGACTCACCAGAGCCGAAGGGCGGTGCGGCACGAGGATTACGTAACGCCTCGCTGCTGCACCGCCCTTCGGCGATGTCAGGATTCGCCACCGCGTGCTCAATGCCCACCCGCCGGCACTATGCCCAGCCCCCGGTATGCCGGCGGTCTATGTCCATGAGTCAGGAGGTAGAGCTGCTCCAGGTGCCAGCGATTCGGTCGTACGTCCAGTGCTGTTCACGATCACGGTTGTCGAAGATGTACGCGTGGACGTGCATGACGCCCTCGTTGTCCTTGAATCCTGCGCCGGTTTCATCGTTCATGGCGAGGTACAGCGTCTTGCTGGTGTCCGAGGCGGCGCCATCAGTGAAGATCCTGTGCTTGCCGACCTTGAACACCGAGCCGTCCGGGCCCCACTTCCCAATCAGGGAGCCCATATAGCCATCGGGGGCGGTGTGGAGGTACCCGGGCTTGCCGTGAGTCTGCAAATGCGGGTAGATGGCCCCTTCGAAGCCCTTCTGGACCCCGTCGGCATCGACGAAATGCAAGTCCTTGCGGTACTTCCACTCACCTTCGGCCCGGATACTGAGGCCCTTGCCGGTTTCTGCCACTTGATGGATCTCCGTCGGTTGCCATTCGAGGTCCGCTCGGATGTCGTACTGCCATGAGGTGCTCATGGACGGACCGTAGCCCGTTCCACGCTCCACTGATCACCATCCGCGTCACGCTTCCGGGTAGCCGCTGGATGCGGATCACACGAAGGAGTGAACAGCACTTTCCGCGCCGAGCACGAGGTGATCCCCCGGACAGCGCCTACTGCGATGGCGCCAGATCACCGCCCGGATCGCCCGCCGGGGATCGAGTCCGTCGCCCCGGCTCAGCCGACATCGTTGGGTACCGAACGTACCGTCACCTGGCTGGGCAGCTTTCGTCGGCTCCATCGCTGCTGTGAGCGGAAGGGGACCCGCTTCCGCAGCGTCGCCAGCATCGCAGCAGCCATCATCTGCACCCGCAGACTCCCCAAATGAGATGACCTCTTATAGGTGAGTTGTGAGAGTGCGGTTCGCGCCGTAATGCCGGGTATGGCGTCGCTCGATGGGGTGACATTGGGGCATCTCTGCCGGTCAGGCATTCGAGATTCGCTTGAGTGGCGGGATGAGTGATCGCAAGCCGTACTCAGGTTGAACTGACAGTGTCTTCAGGGCTACTGACTGTCCATGATCCCTGCGGTATGCCGTAGGGATGAGGTATGCGCAGGCGGGTGGGT
>NZ_JBVHLF010000129.1:0-13806 GCF_055559155.1 Kitasatospora sp. NPDC024654 | reverse complement strand
GGGCTCTTACGCGTCTCGCCCTCATTCGGGAGGGGGTTTTCTTTGGGTCCCCACTGAGCGACCCCCCCCCCCCCCCGCTCCGGGCCCGCCCGCCGATCGCCGGCCGGACCGTGCAGCGCGCGGCGACGCCCGTCCGTCCCGCGCGAGCCCTGCTCGGCGAGCGCCGGATGGCGTTCGCCCTCGCCGCCCCCCCGCCACCGCTCGCGGTCGGCACCGGCACCGGCACCGGCCCCGCTCCGGCGCCCGCCCCACCCGTCGTACGGGCCCTGCGGTGGCAAGCTCCACCGGCGCGCACGGACGACCGGTCGGCCACCGCGGAGCCGGTGACGCCGGGTGGGTGGCGGGGCCGGGTCACGGCCGCCCTGCGGCGCTCGCGCCTCCGGCTCCCGGCCCGCACGGCGCGCGGCCGACTCGACGCCGCGGACCCGGTGGCACCGGCGGACCCGTCGGGCGCCGGTGCCGGGGTGGTAACGGCGGGGGGCTCGGCGCAGCCCCGCGCCAGCCGCGCCGCGGCCGGCGCCCCGCACCCGCCGGCGCCCGTCAGTCCGCGTGGTGCGGCGCAGCCGGACATGGGTGGTCCCCCCGGCCCGCGGGCGCGACTCCGGCCCGCACCGGAGGGCGCCGCCGTTCGTCCGGGGCGGCCGACCGTGCAGCGCTCGGCCGCGCCCGGTGGCGCCCGCCCCACCGAGCCGGACGTGCGACCGGCGCCGCCCGGCGGTGCCGCGGAGCTCGCCCCGGTGGCGCCCGCCGGGAGCCCGCGACGCCGGCAGCACCTCTCGCCACCGGCCACCGCCCCCCACCCCGCTACGGCCGTCGCGACCCCCTCGCGGGAAGGGCCCGTCCCACGCACGTCCCCGGTGCGGCTCGCACCGCCGCGGCGCCCCGCGGTCCAGCGGCTGCCCGTCAGCGTCCGAACCGCGCAGCCGTCCCCGGCGCAGCCGCCGAGCAGCGGCACCTGGACGCCGCGCGCGGCGGAGAGCGGCGCGGCCGCACCACGCGCGAGCCGGGACCCGGAACCGCTTCCGTCCGCGGCGCCGGTACTCGACGCGTCCCGGCCGGTGTGGTCCCGGCCCGGCGTGAGCACCCCTCCCGCGCGGTCACAGCCCTCGGCGGCCACGGCCCAAGTGCTGCAACGGACGGCCGAGCAGGCCGGGCTGACCGGGGTGCCGTTGACCGCCGTACCGCCCCGGGCGCCGACCGCCACGCCGCCCCGCCCCGCCGCCCCACCCGCTGCATCCCGCGCCGGATCGCCGACCGAAGCCGCCGCCGGTGCCGACGACATCGACGAACTGGCCCGGCGCCTGATCGAACCCGTCGGACGCCTGCTGCGCACCGAACTGCGCAGGGGGAGGGACCGCGCCGGACGGCCGTACGACAGCCGCCGCTGAGCGCGCGACAGATCGGCGGCCGACAGGAATCCGCAGCACGGCACCGGAGGCAGGGACGGGATGACCGACAACATCTTCGCGACCAGCGTGTTCTTCACGCTGAGCATCGGCGGCAACGACCTGGGGGAGTTCACCACCTGCTCGGGACTCGGCGCCCAGGTCGAGATCGAACAGTACGCGGAGGGTGGCAACAACGGCTTCTCCTGGCAACTGCCGGGCCGCATCACCTGGTCGAACATCACGCTGACCCGCGCGGTCACCGCGGACACCACCAAGATCGCGCGTTGGCTGGACGAGATCGTTCGCCGGGTGGAGCCCAAGGACGGCGAAATCGTGGCGCTGCGACCCGACTTGAGCCGGATAGTCAGCTGGCAGGTGCTCGGCATCGTCCCGGTCCGATGGCAGGGCCCGTCCTTCGACCCCGCCAACTCCGAGGCCGCCGTGGAGACTTTGGAGATCGCCCACACGGGCCTGCGCCCGTCCTGACGTAAAGTCGAACATCCGCCGTCGCCCGGCTCCCCGGCCGGGTTCACCACCTGATCAGCCGCACGGTCCGCCGCCCGACCCACGGAAGGAGCCCCAGGATGTCCTCAGCAGTCCCCGCGAGTGTCACCCGGGCCCAACTGACCATCATGGAGCCTCCGTCCACGGTCGGTGCCCAGCCCGGCGGAGCGATCGCGCGGCTTCCCCTCCAGTTCAACCCGGCGACCCTGGTGCTGCGCAAGTCCACCGAGTGGCGTCGCACCCCGTCCCGGATGGCGGGCCAGTCCGCGCTGCCCGAGTTCGTCGGCAGCGGACCGCGCTCGCTCTCGCTCGACGTGTTCCTCGACGCGACCGCGACCCACGACAACTCGGTCGAGCGGGCCGTGGAGCAGCTGATGACGGCCTGCGTCCCGACCCCGAGCAGCCTGGCGCGCAAGACCCCGGCCAGCCCGTGGATCCGGCTGGACTGGGGCACCTCGAAGACGACCTCGTTCAACGGGGTGCTGACCGGCCTCTCCGTCACCTACACGCTCTTCGACGTCGACGGCAAACCCCTGCGGGCCACCTGCTCGCTCACCATCGACGAGGCCAGCGTCGATCCGCCCGGCCAGAACCCGACCTCCGGCTCGCCGGAGGCCCGCAGCACCCACCGGGTGATCGCGGGTGACACGCTGCCCCTGCTCGCCTGGCGCGCGTACGGCGACGCCACGACCTGGCGGACCATCGCCGAGGCCAACGACATCGAGGACCCGCTGACGCTCGTCCCCGGAGCGGACCTGATCGTGCCGGGGACCGACGAACTCGCCCAGGGCGGCCGGCCATGACCACTCCCGAGGCCCGAGGCGGTCGGGCCTTCGCCGCGGACCCCGTCGTCGAGGCGCCGGGCCCGCTGCCGCCGGTCTGGGCGGCGCAGCTGGTCTCCTGCGACATCGACGAGAGCGTCGGCCTGCCCGACACCGCCGTGCTGACCTTCCGCGACGCCGGCCACACCTTCCTCACCGCCACCGGGATCACCATCGGCACCCGGCTGCGGGTGTCCGTGGTCACCGTGCAGGGGCACACGCAGGTCCGGCTGTTCACCGGCGAGGTGACCGCGCTGGAACTGGAGGTGGACACGACGGGTTCGTACACCGTGGTCCGGGCGGCGGCGGTCACCCACCGCCTGATGCGCGGACGCCGGGTGAAGGCCTTCCGCAACATGTCGACCGCGGACGTCGTGCGCGAGGTCGCCGCGGGCGCGGGGCTGGCCTGCGGCCGGATCGACTCCTTCCCGGTCGTCCACCAGCAGCTCTCCCAGGCCAACGTGCCCGACTGGGAGTTCCTCCAGTACCTGGCCCAGGAGAGCGGCGCGCAGCTGCGCGTCGACGACGACGGGCTGTTGGAGTTCGTCCGGCCCGACCCCGCGTCCGCCGCCCCGGCCCCCGTCACACCCGCTCCGCAGAACCCGATGGTCCTGGAGTACGGCCGCAACCTGCTGGAGCTGCGCGGTGTGCTGACCGGCGCCGGCGGGGCGGACACGGTCGAGGTGCGCGGCTGGAACGTCACCACCAAGAGCACCCTGGTCGCCACCGAACCGTCGGTGCGGGCCCGGACCGTCGAACCGGGCATGAGCCCCTCGGTGGTGACCTCCGCCTTCACCGGTCCGGCCCGGCTGACCGTCGCCGACACCCCCTACCGCACGCAGGCGGAGGCGACCGCCGCGGCCCAGTCGCTGGCCGCCGAGGTGGCCGCCGGATTCGGCGAGTTGGAAGCGGTCGTCGAGGGCAATCCGCGGTTGCGGGCGGGCACCCCCGTCGCACTGGGGAACGTCGGCACCGCCTTCTCCGGCCGCTACACGGCCACCGCGGTGCGCCACGTCCTCGAACCGTTCCGCGGCTACCGGAGCACCGTGGTGGTCAGCGCGACGCCGGACCGCTCCCTCGCCGGGCTGGTCACCGGGGGCAACGCGCCGCCGCGCGGGCCGCGGATGCCGGGCCTGGCCATCGCCGTGGTCACCGACGTCCGGGAGCCCGGTGACGCGCAACGCGGCTGGGTGCGGTTGAAGTTCCCCTGGCTGGACGACACTTACGTCTCCGACTGGGTCCGCACCGTCCAGTGGGGCGGCCAGGGGGGTGGCGGGGTGGTCAGCCCCGAGGTCAACGACGAGGTACTGGTCGGCTTCGAACAGGGCTGCCTGGACAGCCCCTACGTGCTGGGCGGCCTCTACAACGGCGTCGACCAGCCCTCCCCGCACGACGTGCCGCTGGTCGACGCGGCGGCGGGCAAGGTCAACCGCCGGTCGCTGGTCTCCCGTTCGGGCAACCGGCTGGAGCTGCTGGACGTGCCGGGCGGCCCGACCGGCGTCCGGCTGGCCACGGGGGACAAGAAGCTGGAGGTCAGGCTGGACGAGCAGCGCGGCGAGATCGTGCTGACCGTCCTCGGCGCGGCCGGCGCGGCGGCGAGTTCGGTGCGCCTCTCCCCCTCCGGGATCACCCTCGACGCCGGCACGGGAGAGGTCAACCTGCGCGGCGGCTCGGTGACCGTCCACGGCGAGACCACGGTCACCGTGGACGGCGGCGCCATGGCGGTACTCAAGGCCGACCTCATCCGCATCAACTGACCTTTCCGCAACAGAGGTTCCGACAAATGACAGGCACCACCAGAATGGAGACCGCACATGCCAGCCGCAGCCCGGACCGGCGACACCACCGACCACGGTGGTGCCATCACCACCGCGCCGCCGGGCGCCATCGCGGTGGAGACCGTGCTGATCGGCGGCCGGCCCGCCGCCGTCGCGGGCAGCCTGCACGCCTGCGTCCCCCACGTGGAGCTCGGGCCCGCCAACGTCATCGAGCCCAACCTCGGTGCGGTGACCGGGGGAGAGGTCCTGATCGGGGGGCTGCCCGCGGCCCGCCAGGGGGACAAGACGACCTGTGGTGCCACCATCCTGACCGGCGCGTTCAACGTGCTGATCGGAGGCGGCGCGTGAGTGGAAGCTTCATCGGCCGCGGCTGGGCCTTCCCGCTCCGGGTGAACGCCACCGGCGGCATCGGGATGGTCGACCGGGACCGGGAGATCGCGGAGGCCATCCGGCTCGTCCTCGGCACGGCTCCCGGGGAACGCCCGATGCGCCCGGAGTTCGGCTGCGGAATCCACGAGTACGTCTTCGCGCCGGGCGACGGCACCACCGCGGGCCGGATCGCCCGCGAGGTGCGCATCGCGCTGGAACGCTGGGAGCCCCGGATCGAGGTGGACGACGTGGTGATCGCCTTCGACAGCGTCGACGAGGGCACGCTCTACATCGACATCCACTACACCGTGCGCTCCACGAACGACCGCCGCAACCTCGTCTTCCCCTTCTACACCATCCCGGAGTCCCCCACCGCCGCGGACGAGGGAGCGAACTGATGGCGCTGCCCTCCCCGAACCTGGACGACCGCCGGTTCCAGCAACTCGTCGACGAGGCCAAGCGGTACGTCCAGCAGCGCGCGCCGGAGTGGACCGACCACAACGTCTCCGATCCGGGGGTCACCCTCATCGAGACCTTCGCCTACCTGGTGGACCAGCTGCTGTACCGGCTGAACCGGGTGCCGGAGAAGAACTACTCCGCCTTCCTCGACCTGCTCGGCATCCGGCTCTTCCCGCCGGCCGCGGCGCGGGCGGAGGTCGACTTCTGGCTGTCCGCCCCGCAGCCCGAGACCGTGCTGCTCCGGGCGGGCACCGAGGTCTCCACGCTGCGGACCGAGACCGACGAGGCGGTGGTGTTCTCCACCGCCGAGGACCTCCCCGTCGTCCCCAGCTCCCTCGACCGGCTGGTCACGGTCTCCGCCTCGGGGGAGCAGACCGATCGCACGGCGCGGCTGGCCGACGGCGCGGACGTGCCGTGCTTCCAGCCGCGTCCCGCGGCCGGGGACGCCATGCTGTTCGCGCTGCCGGCCGTGGTGCCGCGGTGCATCCTCGTCGTCAGGCTGGACAGCCGGGTGGAGGGCGTCGGCGTCGACCCGCGGCAGCCGCCACTGGTGTGGGAGGTGTGGGACGGCGCGCGGTGGATCGCCTGCGAGACCGGCTCCGACACCACCGGTGGCCTCAACCGGCCCGGCGAGGTGGTGGTGTTCGTGCCCGCCGGACACGTCGCCTCGGTGGTCTCCGGGCGGCGCGCGGGCTGGCTGCGCTGCCGGGTGACCGAGCCGCAGCCGGGCCAGCCGTTCTACTCCGAGTCCCCGACGATCCGCCGGGCCGAGGTGTTCACGGTCGGCGGCACCGCGACCGTCGTCCACGCGCAGACCGTCACCGACGCACCGCTCGGCGCTTCGGAAGGGGTCGCGGGCCAGCGCTTCCGCCTCGCCAGGCCGCCGGTGCTGCTCGACGGCGAGCCCCCGGTGGTCGAGGTCTCGGCCGGCGACGGCTGGGAGCGGTGGACGGCCGTCGAGCACTTCGGCGACTCGGCACCGACCGACCGGCACGTGGTGATCGACGCGACCAACGGCGAGTTCCTGTTCCCACCCGCCGTCCGGGAACCCGACGGCAGCCTGCGTGCCTTCGGCGCGGTGCCGCCCAAGGGCGCGCGGCTGCGGGTACCGCACTACCGCACCGGTGGCGGCACCGGGGGGAACGTCGCCCGGGGAACGATCACGGTGCTGCGCAGTTCGGTCCCGTACGTGGCCAGGGTCGACAACCGCGAGGCGGCCAGGGGCGGGGTCGACGGCGAGACGGTGGAGAACGCCAAACTCCGCGCCC
The DNA here is from genome assembly GCF_055559155.1 of Kitasatospora sp. NPDC024654. Taxonomy (NCBI): domain Bacteria; kingdom Bacillati; phylum Actinomycetota; class Actinomycetes; order Kitasatosporales; family Streptomycetaceae; genus Kitasatospora; species Kitasatospora sp. NPDC024654. Next base: position 7,219 of record NZ_JBVHLF010000129.1, on the reverse strand, counting down.
CGAACCTGCTGCGCCTGCAGGAACGGGCGGTCACGGCCGGGGACTTCGAGCTGATCGCCCGGCAGGCCGCCCCGTCCGCCGCCCGGGTCAGCTGCGTCGCGGCCGTCGCCGGGGAGGCGGGGGCGGTGCGCGTGCTCGTGGTCCCCGACGCGGTGGCGGACGAGGGCGACCGCCTGCGGCTCGAACAGCTGATCCCCGGTGAGCAGATGCTCACCGCCATCGCGGCGGCCCTGGACGAGCGACGGCTCATCGGCACCCGGCTCGTCGTGCAGCCCCCCGACTACCAGGGGGTGACGGTGGTGGCCCGGCTCACCACCCGGTCCCCGGACGCCGACCGGGTCCGGGAGGCGGCGCTCGCCGCGCTCTACCGGCACCTCAACCCGCTGCGCGGCGGCGCCGACGGCTCGGGCTGGCCGTTCGGCCGGGCGGTGCAGTACGGGGAGGTGTTCGCCGTGCTCCAGCAGGCGGCCGGCGTCGCGGCGGTCGAGGAGCTGCGCCTGTTTCCGGCGGACCCGATCACCGGTCGCCGGGGCGCGCCCGCCGAGCGGGTCGAGGTCGCTCCGGACGCCCTGGTCTTCTCCCACCAGCACCAGGTCGTGGTCACCACGGTCGCGGAGGAGGGGCCGTCGTGAGCCGGGCCGCCGTGCCGGGGTTGCCCAGCCGGCACCCGATCGGGGAGTTGCTGCCCGCGCTCTACGCCGACGACGACTTCGCCCAGCGGTTCACCGCCGGTCTGGACACCGTCATCGCGCCGGTGTTCGCCACCCTGGACAACCTGTCCGCCTACTTCCAACCACGGCTGGCGCCGGCCGACTTCCTGGACTGGCTGGCGGCCTGGGTCGCCGTGGAGACCGACCCGTCCTGGCCGGAGGAGGTCCGCCGCGCCGTGGTCGAACGCGCGGTGGAGCTGCACCGGTGGCGCGGGACCCGGCGGGGGCTCGCCGAGCGGCTGCGGCTGATCCTCGGCGTCGGCGCGCGGATCGTCGACGGCGGCGGCGTGGCCTGGTCCACCACGCCGGACCCCGCCCTGCCGCCCGCGCCCTCCGGCGAACTGCTGGTACTCGTCTGGCCCGAGCGCACCCCGGAGGTGGACGAGGACCAGGTACTGGCCGTGGTCCGGGCGTCCTGCCCGGTCCATCTCACCAGCCGGGTGCGGATCCTGCCCGGTCCACCCGGGAGAGCGGAGAGCTGACGGATGCCCGTGTGCCCCGACTGCGGAGCGGCCAACGAGGATGGGGACGACTTCTGCGGCAACTGCGGTGCCTACCTCGGCTGGTCCCAGCCCGCCGGGCCGCCCGCTGGGCCGTCGAGCCCGCCCGCTCCCGTCTCCGCCGCCGGGCCCGCGCGCCCGCCGGCCTCTGCCACCGAAGCCGCGCCCCCGCCCGTCTCCGCCGCCGGGCCCGCGCACCCGCCCGCCGCACCACCGCGGCCCGAGACCGATCGACGACGCCAGGCCGACCCGGTGGCCGTGCAACCCGCCAAGCCCGTCCCGCCACGCCCCGTCGTGCGCCCCTCCGCGGTCGACGACGCCCAGGACGGCCCGGCGTGCCCCCGGTGCGGCACGCCCAACCGCCCCGACCGGCGGTTCTGCCGCCGCTGCGCCGCGCCGCTGACCGTCACCGCACCCCCGAAGCCCCTGCCCTGGTGGCGCACCCGCTGGCCGTTCCGGCGCCGTGTGCGCATCGGCGGCTCCGGCGACGCCCTGCGCCGGTTCATCGCGCTGTGCGTGCTGGCCGCGCTGGTGGTCGCCGGGATCCTGCTCTACCCGGCCGGCCGGAACGCCTACCAGGACGTGCTGGACAAGCTCCGCAGCGCCTCGGCCATCACCCCCACCGCGGTCTCGGCGAGCGCCGCGGTCGACGGTCACCCCGCCGCCGCGGCCGTCGACGGCCTCACCAACACCTACTGGGGAGCACCCCAGCTCGGAGACGCGATCACCTTCACCTTCCGCGCCCCGTTCCGCCTGGTGGACCTGATCATCCACACCGGCGACTCCACCGACCCGCAGCAGTACCAGCAGGAGGCGCGCCCCACCGTGCTGGAGCTCATGGCCACGGCCTCGAACGGGAAGACGCACGAGCAACTGGTGACCCTGAACGACGCGCCGGGCGCGCAGACCGTGCAGACCGCGATCAGCGACGTGGTGCAGGTGAGGCTCGTCATCCGCGCGGCGGCCGGCTCCGGCCCCGGACGCCACATCGCCCTGGCCGAGGTGGAGTTCTTCGAACGTGGTTGAGCGCGGTGGACGATCACTCCCCTCGGCGCCGCGGGAGGCCCACCGCGCTGGCACCGGGCGGTCCGCCTCCGAAGGCGCGGGGCCGCCGCTGTCGCTGAGGACCGCGGCAGTGTCGCACCGGTCCCACGGCAGCTCTTGGAGCTTCCTACAAGCCGATGTGCCCTTCCATCGACCATCGTTGTGTGGATCTTCAAGGAACGGTGGTGAACTGGCTTTCGAGCCGGGTATCGGCAAGGATTGACGGTTGGGTGCGGGGCGCCCGAGTGCGCCCTGCGGCCGAGCCGCATCCGCACCCGAGGTGTACCTTTCTCCCAGCCAGAGAGCCCCATTCATGCGCTTCCTGAACGACCTCAAGCCCTCGTACGACCTGGCGTAGAATTCTAATTAACAGTCATCTGCGTGCTGGGGGTCCGAACATTGGACAGGTACGGGTTGTATGAGCGGCTCTCCCGAGCCACTGAGGCGAGCACGTCCATCGAGCGTCAGGATGAGACTGCGCGGGCCGAGGTGAAGCGCCGCGGCGGTCATGTGGTCGGCACCTTCGTCGACGAGGGTGTCTCCGGTGCTCTGCCGCCGATGGAGCGTCCCGCGATGAGGGAACTCCTTCAGAGCCTGGTCGGCATGGACGCCGTCATGGTCTGGAAAATCGACCGGATTGCACGGTCCTTCCTGGGCTTCGCGGAGATCGTCAAGGAGCTGGACAGGCACGGCGTCGCATTGGTATCGGCCACGGAGCCGGTGGACATGACGGGTCCCACGGGCCGGGCGATGGCTCAGATGATCGCGGTCTTCGCGGAGTTGGAGCGCGAGATGATCAAAGCTCGTGTTGCCGACTCGATGCGCAAGGCGAAGGAAGAGAACCGTTTTCACGGCGGACGAGTCCCGTACGGGTTGACGGTCGCGGACCACCCCGGCGGCAAGGGGCGTGTGCTGGTCCGCGACGTGCATGCGGTCGAGGTCCTACGTGAGGTCCTCTTGTGGGTGCTGGAGGGGACGAGCATGGCGGAGTGCGCCCGGCGCCTCAACGATCGCCAAGAGCCCACAAGTCGTCAGCGTGGTGCTGTTGCGAAGGGAGTGGAGAAGTCGAAGGCCGCCAACTGGCGTGGAGCATCACTCAAACGGATTCTCACTTCTCCGACCATGCTTGGTCAGCGTCCGGTGCCCGGCGGGGGAGTCCAGGTGAACGGCGACGGCCTTCCCGTAGTGGTCTGGGATCCGGTGTTCAGCCGCGACGAGTGGGATGCCCTCCAGACCTGTCTGGCTGAGCTGGAGCAGGGGCCGCGGAAGGCGCCGGCCGCATCACACTGGTTGTCCGGATGCCTTAAGTGCACGGTGTGCCAAGGAAATCTGAAGCAGTGGGTCTCGGGTACCGGGCTGCGGGCATTCACCTGCCGGGGATCTGAAACTGCTGTGCACAGCCCCACGGTCTATGTTCGCGGGGACTCGGTAGCGGACTGGGTCAGGGAGCAGTTCCCGGTCGCGTACGGCATCCTGCCGGAGGTCGAGCGACGATGGGTTCCCGGGAGCGACGCCAGTCACGAGCTGGCGGAGGTGCGAACCGCCATCAGACGTCTTCGCGACGACCGCGACGCCGGCCTCTTCGATGATGACGAGGACGACTACCGAGAGCGGATGGGGCGCTTGGTCGAGCGCCGTAAGGTCCTGCAGGCGGCCCCTCATGTCGAGCCGCACTGGGAGGAACACCGTACCGGCCGGTCCTTGGCCGAGCTCTGGGCCAGTCTGTCGGACGAGCGCCGTGGCCGCCTGATGCTTGAGTACGGTTTGGCCCTGTGGGTGGATCCAGCCCCCACGAAGGCGAAGAACACGCCGGTCGGTTCCCGCGCTCGCTTCGGTCCAGTTGCACCGATGGAGGACGCGCTGGCCGCTATCGCCTACGCCGAGAGCATGGTTTGACGGAGAGCACCCGGAAAAGCCGCAGAGACGCACGATTAACGCTCACCCAACATGGGGTCCAATACGGAGGGGTCACCGAACGCCACCCCACGGCGGTCGGGGGCGTTGGGGGGAGATGGCTTTGGATACGCGCTGGTGATCAGTGAGCGCGGCGTTCGGGGGCGCCGCAGCGCGTCGTCGTCACGCGTGGGGCCGCTACGTGTCAGGCCTACAGGCAGTGTGATGTCGCAAGCATCTTGGCCTCAAACTTCCCACCGAGCACGCAACCTTGATCGTGTCAGGTGCGAGGCGGTCGCAGGGTCTGAATCTGCTGCTCGACTGTGGAGACTGCTTCGTCGTCGGTGAGGAGGGTTGTGCCGGGCGGTGCAGTGGTGAGGGAAGAGTCGACGGCGCTGTAGCGCACAGCTGGATCAGCCTTGGCGAGGCCAGGAATGGCTTGGCCGAAGGCGGTGCCCATGGTGATGATCAGGTCACAGTGCTGGCTCACGAGGCTGGCAAGGTACGGCTGGGCTTGGGCAGGGGTGCTAGCGGGCTCGATGAGCTGCTGCACGTTGGCCTTGCTGTCGGCTCCAGTCTTCTGCATGGCGGCCCAGACCTTGGTCACCCCGTCTGACTTGGTCGTTGTCGTGGTGTCGGCGGCCAGACATGCGCTGGGCCGGCCCGAGAGATCGTTAGCCACGACCCTCGGTTGGGCGGTCGCGTGGTTACCGGTCTGGAGCATAACCGCGGCTGCTACGGCTGCAGCGGTTCCTGCTCCGATGGCGACAGTGAGCCGCCTGCGGCGTGTGGGGTGTGAGGTGGTGGTCATCGGCTGGTCCTTGGTGTTGAGGCGATGGATGTTCAGCGTGAGCGTTTTCCGGGTTGGGCCTTGGTGTGGACCGGCTTGGTCGACTTGCTTCGGGCTTTAGCGGGTGCGGGCCTGCGCTGGCCTTTGCGCGGTGGGTTGCTGGAAGCCGGCGTAGTCTGGGTTTCTCCCTGCTTCATGTTCCGCCGGCGCCAAAAGATGATGACTCCTCCTGCGGCAAGCACGGCGGTGACGCCAATGGCAGCCGCGATCGAACTCAGGTCGGAGCCTCCTGCTGTTTTACGAGGTGGGGCACTCGCGTGGAGCAGAGGGTTGTCCGGGCTTCCCGGGCCTGCGGTCGTGGTGAGGGCAGCGAGAGGGTCGAGTTCGCCGTAGCCGAGTTTGGCGTCGGGCTTTGCGTGATGCTGGGTAGTGGTGCTGATCAGCCGTCTGATGACCTGTCCAGCCGTCAGTTGTGGTTCGTGGCCGCGGATTAGGGCGGCTGCGGCGGAGACGTATGCGGCGGCATAGCTGGTGCCGTCGGCGTTGACGTATTGGCCTTGGCCGTTGGTTGAGTAGATGTCGGTTGCGGGGGCGGCGAGGGTGATTCCTGCGCCGGATTCGCTGGTCCTCCAGAAGGCTCCCCGTTCGTCTGTTCCGGAGACGGAGATGACGCCGGGGAAGGCCGCCGGGTACATCGGGGAGTTGTCACTGTCTCCGTTGTTGCCGGCCGAGGCTACGAGGATGGCGTCCTTACTCAGGGCGTAGGCGACGGCTTTGCGGAGCAGTGGGTCGGGATTGGGCGACCCCATGGAGACATTGATGACCTGGGCACCGTGGTCGGCTGCCCAGATGATCCCCTGGGCGAGCACAGGGGGAGAGATCTCGCCACCGGTGGAGACCCGGATCGGGAGGATCTTGGCATCGGGCGCGAGTCCTTGCATCCCATCGCCTTTGGGGCCGCCGGTGCCGGCGATGATCCCGGCTATGGCGGTGCCGTGCGAGTCACTCGAGGTATCGGTGCGGCCATCGCCGTTATCGCCCAAGAGGCTCGTACCTGGGAGGACCTGGCCCACCAGATCGGGATGTGCCGCGGATACGCCACTGTCCACGACTGCCACGGTGACTCCGGAGGCCCGCGTGAGCTTCCAGATCTCGTCGGCCTGGAAGTGCTGGGCGTCAAGTGGCCATTCCGCGCTGCGGATTGAATCCGCGGCTGCACTGGGCGGCGCTCCTGTGAAGAGCAGACCGAGTGCCAATAGCGGGAACACGTGTAGGCGCGACCGCAGGTTCAGTCGAGGCACGAGGGCTTCCTCCAGCGGGCTCGCCCATTGCATGGGAATGACAACCAGCGGATTCGGACATGACAGGGAACCAAGTCGCTGGCGTAGGGCGTGATCGTACCCGTGTAGCCCAAGGAGGCTCTCCAGGGGGTCCGGCACGGGCCATTTAGTCCTGGGTTTCACCGAGTTTTAGCAAAGCCTCGGCAAGATCATCAGTGAACACTTCCACGCGATCTTGGTGAAATCAGCTGATTTCACCTCAAGCTCTGCTGGACATGACCTGATCGGTCGATGAAAGATCCGATCGGCCTACCTCCGCCGGGGTGGTCTCTTTGGTCTGCACATGGGGGTCCGGCCGTGCGCCGCTCTTCGCTCAGCCAGTCGGCAACGTGCCTTTCCATAAAGGCTCGTAGTCTGCTGAACGTCCTCTTTCGTCATGCCCACGCGCGTCGGTATGTGCCGCGCCGCGGCAGAGGCATATGGTTCCGCTGGACGGCAGCCGTCGTCGGGCTTGTGCTGCTGCAGGCCGTTGTGACTCAGCCCGCTGAAGCGTTCACCCAGCTTCAGGCCGAGCGTGCTCAGACAGGTGTAGCCCCGTCGGCCCCAGCACAGCTCACCGGCGGTGCTGATGGCCGCAGCCACACCGTCCCCGCGTCGAGTACGAGCAAGTCCGGTCAGGGCGCAGCGGGGCAGCACACCCCGGGGACGGGTGAACTGCCGCCTGCGCAGCTCTCGAAGCCGAGTTCGCAGGAGGTTTCCACCGACGCGAACAGGACGAAGCCGGTCAAGCCGGCGACGCCGCCGGACTCGCTGCAGGTGCGGCCACACAACCCACCTGCGACGCAGTCAGCCAAGGCCAACCAGCCTGCTGCTCAGGCAAGCGGCGCCGCTGCTTCGGATGATTCCTCTCAGAGTGCGGTTCGCGCCGTAATGCCGGGTTTGGCGTCGCTCGATGGGGTGACATTGGGGCATCTCTGCCGGTCAGGCATTCGAGATTCGCTT